>NZ_CAJXQY010000013.1 GCF_913058315.1 uncultured Alteromonas sp.
CTTATCGAAGAGTGCCGTAGACCCCTTGTAAAGGGGAGCAGTTCAGCACATTGTCGGGAACAATGTGCAACAGCACTTTAGTGCTGGCCCACAGGGCGAAGGACAGGAGTCCGCAGTCAATCCTGTCTCACCGACCATCTCTCTAAAAAAATTCGAAAGATTCTTATCGAAGAGTGCCGTAGACCCCTTGTAAAGGGGAGCAGTTCAGCACATTGTCTGGAACACGTTGCAAAATCACTTAATACTGGCCCGGAGAGCGAAGGACAGGCGTCCGAAGTCAATTCTGTCTCAGCGACCCTCTAAATCATTTCTAAACAGACTGTTTTGAAGAAATGCCGGATTGCGGCGTTTTTCTGGTGTCGGTTTTGCGCCGGACTATTAGTCTTCAAGCCCTGATATTCCTTGTGGTTAAGCGCTTTTTCAGCACGAAAACAGAAAGCGCTGATTTGTGCTCGACTCTGATGTTATCAAACTGTATACTACTGCGTCTTTTTAAGGCAGCGCGTAGATTATAGCGCGATGAAACGACCTCTTACCTGAGTTTTAATCACTGTCATCAGTGACGGGCGAGAGGCTGGAAAATAAAGCGTATTTGGCGCAAAGTTGAGGTAATACAATGCAAGTTTCAGTCGAGACGACTCAGGGTTTAGAACGCCGTCTTACTATTACTGTTCCTGCTGAGTCAGTGGATAACGCCGTTAAATCGCGTTTACAGCAATTAGCGAAAACTCAGCGTATTAACGGTTTCCGTCCAGGTAAAGTACCAGTAAGCGTAATTAAGAAACGTTACGGACAAGCGGTTCGTCAGGAAGTGGCTGGCGACGTAATGCAACAAAACTTTTATCAGGCTATTGTTCAGGAAAAAATCAATCCTGCCGGCATGCCTTCATTTGAACTGACCAAAGATCAGGACGGTGAAGACCTGGAGTTTGTTGCCAAGTTTGAAATCTACCCAGAAGTGGAAGTGAAAGGCGTAGACGAAATCGAGATCGAAAAAACAGTTGTTGATATCGCCGATGAAGATCTGGACAACATGTTAGAAACCCTGCAGAAGCAGCACGGTGAGTGGAAAGAAGTTAAGCGTAAAGCACGCAAAGACGACCGCATCGTAATGGATTTTGTGGGCACAATCGATGGTGAAGAATTCGACGGCGGTAAAGCTGAAGACTTTACTCTCGAGCTGGGCAAAGATCGCATGATCCCTGGTTTCGAAAAGCCGCTGGTAGGCGCTAAAAAGGATGAAGAAGTCATCGTTGACGTGACTTTCCCGGAAGACTACCACGCTGAAGCGCTGAAAGGTAAAGCCGCTCAATTCACTGTTAACGTGAAGAAAGTGGAAGGCATGTCACTGCCTAAAGTTGACGAAGAGTTTGCTAAACTGTTCGGTATTGAAGACGGTGATGTAGAAGCGCTTAAAGCAGAAGTACGCAAGAACATGGAGCGTGAATTAAGCCAGACGCTTAAGACACAGCTTAAAGAAGAAGTCATTGCCAAGCTGCTTGAAAAGAACGAAATTGACCTGCCTGCTGCATTAGTCGATCAGGAAGTGAACGCGTTACGTGAACAGGCAAAACAACGTTTCAGCCAACAGGGCGGTGGTGAAAACCTGCCGGATCTGCCAGCTGATCTGTTCAAAGACAATGCACAGCGTCGCGTTAGCATCGGCTTGCTGTTGGGTGAAATCATCAAGCAGAACGAGCTGAAAGCCGACCAGGAAAAAGTAGACAGCCTGATCGAAACTATGGCTTCTGCGTATGAAGACCCACAAGAAGTTGTTGATTACTACAAAAATAATCAGGAACTGATGCAACAAATGCAAAATGTTGCACTCGAAGAACAAGCGATCGAGTGGGTTGTAGATCAAGCGAAAGTCACCGAAGTGAACAAGCCGTTTGATGAGGTTATGAACAAACAGGAGTAATTTTGCACTCCCAGTTTGACTTAACCTACACGCAACTGTTTAAATGCTCGGTCTAGTCCGAGCATTTTTATTTCTGTAAGTACTTAAGGTAACCGCATAATGCAAAGCCCGTTAGATCCAATGAATGCACTGGTCCCCATGGTTGTTGAGCAAACCGCGAAAGGGGAGCGTTCTTACGATATCTATTCTCGTCTGCTGAAAGAAAACGTGATTTTTCTGGTTGGTCAGGTTGAGGATCACATGGCCAATCTTATTGTGGCTCAAATGTTATTCCTGGAAGCGGAAAATCCGGAAAAGGACATTTTCCTCTACATCAATTCTCCTGGTGGTTCTGTCACAGCGGGTATGGCAATTTACGACACCATGAAGTTTATCAAACCTGACGTTAGCACTGTGTGCGTTGGTCAGGCCGCCAGCATGGGCGCATTCCTGTTGTCAGGTGGTGCCAAGGGCAAACGCTATTGTTTACCCAATGCGCGCGTAATGATTCACCAACCATTAGGCGGCTTCCAGGGCCAGGCGTCAGACTTTGAAATCCACGCCCGGGAAATTCTGAGCATCAAGGAAAAACTCAACCGACTGATGGCTGAGCATACCGGACAAGACTACGAAACCGTGTCGCGTGATACTGATCGCGACAACTTCTTAAGTGCAAGTGAAGCCAAAGAGTATGGTTTAATAGACCAGGTTTTAACAAACCGCACTGACGCATCCGCCACTAAGTAGTATAGTTATATAAGCCCGGCACTGGTTTTTGTGTTTGCCGGGCAGTCTAGAGGCAAGAATTTATGAGCGATAAACAAGGCAGCGATAGCGACAATAAACTTCTGTATTGCTCGTTTTGTGGCAAAAGCCAGCACGAAGTCAGAAAACTCATTGCAGGACCATCAGTGTTCATTTGTGATGAGTGTGTTGAGCTTTGCAACGATATTATTCGCGAAGAAATTAAAGATATTTCACCGAATAAGCAAAATCAAAACGCGTTACCGAAACCACAGGAAATTCATGACCATTTGAATGACTATGTGATCGGTCAGGACCACGCTAAGAAAGTGTTGTCGGTTGCGGTTTACAACCACTATAAGCGGTTACGTAACGGCGATGTGCACGACGGGGTTGAACTGGGTAAAAGTAACATATTACTGATCGGCCCAACGGGTAGTGGTAAAACGCTGCTGGCTGAAACCCTGGCAAGACTGCTGGATGTGCCGTTTACCATGGCCGATGCCACCACACTAACTGAAGCCGGTTATGTGGGTGAGGACGTCGAGAATATCATCCAGAAGCTGTTACAAAAATGCGATTACGATGTAGAAAAGGCCCAGCGCGGTATTGTCTATATCGACGAAATCGACAAAATCAGCCGCAAGTCTGATAACCCTTCGATTACCCGTGACGTTTCCGGTGAAGGCGTGCAGCAAGCGCTGCTTAAATTAATCGAGGGCACGGTAGCATCTGTTCCACCTCAAGGTGGACGCAAGCATCCTCAGCAGGAATTCCTGCAAGTGGATACGTCCAAGATCCTGTTTATCTGTGGCGGTGCGTTTGCCGGTCTCGATAAAGTTATCGAGCAACGTTCGGCGCAAGGCAGCGGTATGGGCTTTGGTGCGGAAGTGAAATCCAAAGAGAACAAACAGGCGGTGTCTCAACTGTTCAAGCAGGTAGAGCCGGAAGATTTGGTCAAGTATGGCCTCATTCCTGAGTTCATTGGCCGGTTACCGGTAGTGACCAGTCTGGAAGAGCTGAACGAAGAGGCGCTGATTCAGATCCTTAAAGAACCAAAGAACGCGATTACCAAGCAATACGGTGCGTTGTTCGCTATGGAAGATACCGAACTGGAATTCCGTGAAGACGCTTTATTCGCGATTGCGAAAAAAGCGATGCAGCGTAAAACCGGTGCCCGGGGTCTGCGTTCGATTGTAGAAGCGGTGCTGTTGGAAACGATGTACGATCTACCCTCGATGGACAATGTGTCCAAGGTCGTTATCGATGAGACGGTCATTCGCGGCGAATCGAAACCCATACTGATTTACGATAACGCTGATAAAAAAGCGGCAAGTGAATAAGAAAAATGCAAAAGGCCCTAATTAAAGGGCCTTTTTTGTATCAAAACTCTTTGTTTTTGCGCTATCTTAGATTCAACGTATTGAATAGTCGGCATATCAATGCTGAAAATAGTACAAAACATTCTTAGGCTGATTGAACTTTGTCTGCCTATCCCCATATAAAGACTCATTAATAGAAAAAGTTAGAGAAGAAGTATGACGTCAGAGCGAGAAAATCGCATTGAAATTCCTGTACTGGCCTTACGGGACGTGGTTGTGTACCCCCATATGGTCATACCTTTATTTGTTGGACGAGAAAAATCCATTCGTTGCCTGGAAGCGGCCATGGACAGCGACAAGCAGATCTTTCTGGTTGCTCAAAAAGATGCAGGGATCGATGAACCCGATACTAATGATATCTATTCAGTAGGTACTATTGCCACCATTTTGCAATTGCTCAAGTTACCTGACGGTACAGTAAAAGTACTGGTTGAAGGGAATGTGCGAGGCGAAATTGCCGAATACAATCAATCCGAGCCTTATTTTATTGCGGGTATAGACCGCACTACCGACGAAGACCTCCCTGAAAGTGAACAGGAAGTGCTTATTCGTTCTGCGGTATCGCAGTTTGAAGGCTACGTGAAACTAAACAAGAAGATCCCACCGGAAGTTCTCACTTCCTTAAACGGGATTGACGACGCCGCACGCCTGGCCGATACCATGGCAGCGCATATGCCGCTTAAACTGGTAGAAAAACAAAAAGTGCTTGAGATGAAAGGCGTCAATGAACGTCTTGAATATCTGATGGCACTGATGGAAGGCGAAATCGATTTACTCCAGGTTGAGAAGAAAATCCGCACGCGGGTTAAAAAGCAAATGGAGAAATCTCAGCGTGAGTATTATCTCAACGAGCAGATGAAGGCTATTCAGAAAGAACTGGGTGAGCTGGATGATGCGCCGGATGAGTTTGAAGCGCTAAGTAAGAAAATCGAAGAAGCGAAAATGCCTGCTGAAGCTGAAGAAAAAGCCAAAGCAGAACTGCAAAAGCTTAAAATGATGTCGCCGATGTCTGCTGAAGCTACCGTAGTGCGCAGTTATATTGACTGGCTGACCAGCGTGCCCTGGCACAAACGCTCGGCAGTTAAAAAGAACCTCGCGAAAGCCGAAGAAATTCTGAATGCGGACCATTATGGTCTGGAGAAAGTGAAAGAGCGGATTATCGAATATCTAGCCGTACAGCAACGAGTGCGTAAGCTGAAAGGCCCCATTCTTTGTTTAGTAGGGCCTCCTGGTGTAGGTAAAACCTCACTGGGTCAGTCTGTGGCTAAAGCAACCGGCCGTAAATATGTACGGATGGCATTAGGCGGCGTGCGTGATGAAGCGGAAATCCGCGGTCACCGCCGGACCTACATAGGCTCGTTACCGGGTAAGCTGATTCAGAAAATGGCCAAGGTTGAGGTAAAGAACCCGTTATTCCTGCTTGATGAAATCGACAAGATGTCATCAGACATGCGTGGTGATCCCGCTTCGGCTTTACTGGAAGTGCTCGACCCGGAACAAAACAGTACCTTCAGCGATCACTATCTGGAAGTGGATTATGACCTCTCAGACGTGATGTTTGTCGCCACGTCAAACAGCATGAATATTCCCGGGCCGTTATTGGATCGGATGGAGGTTATTCGTTTATCCGGTTACACCGAAGACGAGAAACTCAACATTGCTACCCGTCACTTAATTGGCAAGCAAATTGAGCGTAATGGTCTGAAGAAGAATGAGCTGGAAATTGATGATTCCGCCATTATCGGTATGATTCGCTACTACACACGCGAAGCGGGTGTGCGTTCACTGGAACGTGAAATTTCCAAAGTATGCCGTAAGGCCGTCAGGGATATCCTGCTGAATAAAGCCACCAAGAAAGTCGTGGTTAACCAGGACAACCTGAAGGATTATCTGGGCGTACAACGTTTCGATTACGGCAAGGCTGATAAGAACAATCAGATTGGTCAGGTAACCGGTCTGGCCTGGACTCAGGTGGGCGGCGATCTGTTAACCATCGAAACTACCTCGGTACCGGGTAAAGGTAAAATGACCTCTACCGGTTCACTCGGTGATGTTATGCAGGAGTCTATCCACGCCGCCATGACCGTGGTTCGCTCACGGGCAGAGAAGCTTCGCATTAACGGTGATTTTTACGAGAAACGTGATATCCACGTTCACGTGCCGGAAGGGGCAACGCCTAAAGATGGTCCGAGTGCGGGTATCGCTATGTGCACCGCACTGGTGTCATCGTTAACCGGTAACCCGGTTAAATGCGAAGTTGCCATGACCGGCGAAATTACCCTGCGTGGCGAAGTGCTTGCCATTGGTGGGCTAAAAGAAAAACTGTTGGCAGCTCACCGCGGTGGTATTAAAACCGTTGTGATTCCAAAAGAAAATGAACGTGATTTGGAAGAAATTCCGGATAACGTGAAACAAGATCTGGATATACATCCGGTACAATGGATTGACGAAGTCCTGGATATTGCTTTGCAAGAACCGGTTGAACAATTTAAACCGGTCGCACTGGACGGCGAATAAATCACCAGTGAACACCGCTGAAGCGCGCGCCAATGCTGCGCAGCAGCGGTTTAATTGGACCTTTTGGTTAATTTTTATCCATATGGTGTGACAAAAGCCGTTTTTTTTAACTTTAGGGGCTTCAAAGTCCCAAAAGTTGTGTTACCTTAACTGCTGTATTCGCTTGAAGCCTTGTCACTAAAGGGATGGCAGCGATTCAACAATAAGTTAAAAAATTGTAAAGCGAAGCTTGATGTTAATCTTTAAGCTTGCTATAACGTCTGAGCAATGAACTGATAATTGTTTTGCGGACGAGAGCATAATAACAAACGAAGGGGATCTAATTGTGAACAAGTCTCAACTCATCGATAAAATCGCTGCTGGTGCAGATATTTCTAAAGCTGCCGCTGGCCGTGCACTGGACGCTTTCACTGACGCGGTAACAGACGCGCTGAAAGAAGGCGATCAGGTAGCTCTGGTTGGTTTCGGTACTTTCTCTGTAAGAGAGCGCTCTGCACGCAGTGGTCGTAATCCTCAAACTGGTGAGACTATCGAAATTGCTGCAGCAAAAGTACCTTCTTTCAAAGCTGGTAAAGCACTGAAAGACGCTTGTAACTAAGCATTAGATATTTTTTTGAAAAGGCGATGGTTTTCCATCGCCTTTTTTATTGCTGGCA
Source organism: uncultured Alteromonas sp. (assembly GCF_913058315.1). Lineage (GTDB taxonomy): Bacteria > Pseudomonadota > Gammaproteobacteria > Enterobacterales > Alteromonadaceae > Alteromonas. The sequence continues at coordinate 7,200 of NZ_CAJXQY010000013.1, forward strand.
GCAAAGGAATGCCTGTTCAGCATTCTATCGGGGTAAGTATTAAGCTATAATCCCCGCTTATTTGTCCCACCGAGTCGCAGATGTTCTGCAGGCATAAATCGGTTGGAAGAGTTGTAATGCAACGGAGTTAAAATCGAGTCATGCTAGAAAGGATCAGAGAAGGTTCTCAAGGCCCATGGGCGATGGCGATTATTGCCCTGATCGTATTGAGTTTTGTATTTGCTGGCGTTAGCAGCTATGTGTCTTCATCGGGCAGCAGTGCCGCCGCTGAAGTCAACGGTGAGCCAATTAGTCAGCAGGATGTTGAACGCGCCTATCAGGCACAACGTGCCCGACTGGAATCGCAGTTCGGAGAAGGGATCAGCGCGTTATTCAGCGATGAAAACTATCTGCGTGATTTCCGCATGAATGTGCTGGACCGCCTGATTGCCGATACCCTTATTGAACAAAAAGCGAAAGAGCTGGGAATGCGGGTCTCGGATAAACAAATCCGCGATGCCATTACAGCAATGCCTGAGTTTCAGACGGATGGCGTTTTCGATAACGAACGTTATCTGATGCTACTGCGTCAGAACGGTTTTCAGCCAAGTGGTTTCCGTGATTACATGCGTCAGCAAATGACCCGCGAGCAATTGTCTCGTGCGGTACAAGCCAGCGACTTCAGCTTGCCTGAAGAAGTCAGCTTAGCTCACCGTTTACAGGGCCAGACCCGTAACGCTGATTATTTGATTGTTGACTCTGCACCGTTCGCCGCTTCAGTAGAGTTGAGCGACGAAGAGGTTGAAGCGTTTTACCAGGAAAACATTTCACGCTTTGATACGCAGGAAAAAGTCAACCTGGCCTATGTAACGCTTGCGGTAGACGATCTAAAAGCCAACGTAACGGTTAGCGAAGACGAAGTTGAACAGGAATATCAGGACAACATCGCGCTTTATAAAACCACCGAAGAGCGTCGTATTTCGCACATCCTGATTGAGTTCGGCGATGACAAGGACGCGGCGAAAGAGAAAGCCGAGTCGTTGTTATCTGAAGTGGAGCAAGGGGCCGATTTTGCAACACTGGCCGAACAAAACTCTGCGGATACGTTCTCTGCTGAAAATGGTGGCGACCTGGATTTCATTTCGGCTGGGATGATGGATCCGGCATTTGATGAAGCAGCGTTTGCGATTGCCAGTGTTGGTGATACGTCTGAGGTTATCGAAACGGAGTTTGGTTACCATATTATCAAGCTTACCGATATTAAGCCGGTTGAAGTGACTCCGCTGGCTGAGGTACGCGATGAAATTGAAGCGCAGTTGTTAACCGACAAAGCAACCGATGAGTTTTATGCTCTGCAGTCAGAAATGGCCAACTTGGCATTTGAGGTACCCGATACCCTGGAAGATGTGGCAGGCGCGGTTAATGGAAAGATTAAGGAAACCGGTTTAGTGACTGCTGCGGCAGTGCCGGCGGCGCTCAATGTGCCTGCAGTGACCAGCAAAATGTTCGACCCGGACTTTATTGACGAAGCCCTTAACAGTGATGTTATTGAGCTGAGCAACGATAAAGTGGTAGTGATTCGGGTGATAGGTCATGAACCGCAGCGTACTCAGTCGCTTGATGAAGTGAGAACGCAAATTCTGGCGCAACTGCGGGCGCGTAAGGCCCAGGAAGCAGCGGCAGAGTGGGCTGACAACGTAGTGGAGCAGGTACAGGCTGGAGAGTCACCGGAACTGACCATTGGTGATGTCACTCTGGAATGGCAAAGTAAGGAAGCCATTGCCCGTAACAGCAACGAGTTACCACGTAATCTGGTAGACACCGTGTTTACTCTGAGTACTGAAGCCGGTAACAACCTCGAAGTCGCTAAGCTGGGTTCAGGTGATGTGGGCGTAGTACGCCTGACGGCAGTGAACATGCCGGAAGCGCTGGGCGAAGAAGAGCTAGCCAGTCTGAAGCAACAGCTGATGACAAATTACAGTCAGGCTAATTACCAGAGCTTTATCGATTCATTACGCTCTGCTGCTGAAGTCACGGTTAATCTGTAAACGCGAAGAGCCGTTCAGATAATAAAAAAGCAGGTCTCAGACCTGCTTTTTTTGTGTTTAGAAGCAAACAACAATCAATGGGTGACCAAATACATAAAGGTGAAAAAGACGGCGATCACCGATGAGATGACCAGAATATACTTAAATCCCTGTTTGCCGTCAGCCACACTGTAATTGTTAACCGTCAGATACCCAAACCACAACAGGCTCAGGATAAGAGGGATTAAGACAATAATTTTTAGCATAATAATGGTACCCGCTAAACGAACTTAAAATCGATACGTTAAGTGTTTCCTGATGGACCAATAATATCAAGCACTAATCGCGGAATAACGCATTCAGGTGCGTTGCTTCAGACCGAAAGCAAGCCGTAACCAGGTGGCCGGACGGATGACAAAATAACACAGGCCGGCGGTCAGAATAAAAGCAAACACCAGTAAAGTCAGCGATTTTAACGCAATGCCGGCTTGCCACTGAACGATATAGTAGGCAAGCACTACAATGACCGTCTGATGCAAAATATAGAACGGATAAATTAGCTCGTTGGTTTGTCGCAACCAGGCCGGCGATTCATTGAGATAATGCCCCCCGTAACCCAGCATTACCAGCATGCCCGACCAGGACACCAGGGCGGTGAGTCCCCACCAAATTTGCCATCTTAAAGCCAGCGAACCAATAAAACTAAAGTCACCCAGATAATAAATATAAAATACCAGGCTGCAGGTGATAAACGAATACAGGTTAACTCGTCTGTAACGGCGCAACGACTGCCAGATTGCCGGTCTCGACATAAACACCATACCGGTCAGAAAAAATACCAGATAAAAAACGGAGACTGAAAGATTTTCGATAGCACCGTCCTGCTCCGGGTAGAAAGTCTTTAAGAAGCAGCGCACGGTAACGAGCACCACGACGGACAGCATCAGACCGAATGGCCGACGGACCAATTTCTCGACGAACGCCAGTAGGGATTGTCCAGAAGAGGTATCCAGCACCCTTTTGAAAGGGATAGCCAGGAGCATGAAGATTATCAGGAACTCAATAAACCACAGGTGTTTGTTATCAAATAACAGAATTCGCTGTTGGTAGGCATCCAGCAGCGAGGCAAACTGCGCCGGTGCCTCAAAATAAGCCTGAGGAGGAGTAATAAACATCATTGCCAGTAATAAGGGCAGTAACAGCCGTTTCGACTTACTGATTAGAAAAGTCCTGCTGTTGAGGCGATTCAGAAGAATAACACTGCCGGCACCGGCAATCAGAAATAAAACGGGCAGCCTCAGTTGCTCAAAATAGACCATGATATCGTCCAGTAACTTACTCGACTCGCTGTTCACGATATGCCAGTCATCACCGTTAAAAGGCATAAACACATGATGCATAAACACCGCGATGATAAGTATTACCCGCAGCCAGTCCAGCTCCGCATAACGTTGGTTGGTCACTTCCATGAATCCCGTTTCCTGAATAAATATGGCTAGTAAATCGCTGGGTCTATGCTAACTAAATTTACAAAGGTTATTGATAGATTGTATGTAAGTAATTGTAAATAGATGTGTTATTGAGATTCGTTAAAGGCCGTTCGGAGCCAGCCCGTGATTTGTTCGTCAACCTGGTCTGGCGCGGTAAGACGCACCCGGTAAGGCGTCATTCTGCCGGGCGGTAGCCTCTCCAGTCTGTCTCCTTCAGTCAGTGAGCGACTGTTAATACCTACCTCTACGGCGTTTTTAGTGGCCGGGCCAATGGTGGCAAACTGTTTGCTCAGGCGGTAGCTGATATAGTTTTTCTTGGTTGATGTGTTAAATGACCCAAAGCTATTTATCACCTCCAGTAACGCCTCGTGGATAGGGCGAAGATGGGCTTTGGTTCCGACATAAAGAAGGTCCAGTGGTGGTGTGTCAGAATCGGCTGGATGAGCCGCCTGTTTTGCCATGTGGGCAATGAGATTCGCATTCCCGTGGCCGAGGCCCAATTCGGCCTTAAGCATTTTTACAATATCACTGTGTTTGGTGAGCCCACTGTCATTTACCTGTTTACACAGTACCTCCAGTGATTTACCGGTAGCGGTTTCAATATTGCTGATTTGTGTAGCCTGTGCCTGCTCGATAGTTGCCATAGTAATGGATCCCGCCGCCCAGCGACCTCAACGGTTCGTTATTATTTACTATAGCAGTGTCGCCGGAGGTTTGGGAGTTTTAGCGAAACCCCTGGCTTTGATTTAGAACAACCGGGATTTAATCGGCTTTGTAAACCTCAGGCAAGCCACCGTATACTGACTTAAAGATATTACTGCCTGAAACGTGATGGTGGCGGCATGAATAAGTTAAAGCAATTTCCGGCTGTGGTGGGAAAGGTTGCCATACTGGCAGGTTACTTTCTGTTGGCAGCAGGGTTATCTGGGTGTGAGGAGCGCCCGTTTAACGACGGCTATATTGGCTACGTTGAAGCTGAATTTGTAACGGTGTCAACGCCCGCAGCCGGCTGGGTCGAGGGGCCACAGTGGCAGTATGGTGATGCGGTGGTGCCGGGTGACATGTTAATTCAATTCGATACCGACCTGCAGCAACTCAGGCTGGAGGAAGCCGGGGCTAATGTGGCGTCACTTAAAGCACAGTTAAATGACGCGCTGCACGGCGCACGAAGTGAAGAGATTGCCGTATTGCAAAGCCGTTTGGATGAGCAGCAATTTACCATTGATGAAGCGAAGCTCGAGTTAACGCGGATAAGCACATTACGTGAGAAAGCGCTGGCGACCCAGGCTGACTATGATAAAGCCGTGTTGAATTTAAAAGCCCTTGAAGCGGCTGCACAGGTCACCAGTCACCAGATTGAAGTGCAGATGCTCGCTGGCCGCCCGGATTATCTGAACAGTCTGCAGGAAAAAGTGAGTGCGGCGCAATCTGCCGAACAGCAGGCTGAATGGTCTCTGTCTCAACGCACGCTGATCGCTCGGTTCAGCGGCTCGATAAAAGAAATCTACACCCAGGCAGGAGAGCATGCCATCGCCGGTCAGCCTTTGTTGCTGGTGCAGCTCAACCAAACGCTGAAAGTCAGGTTCTATATTCCTCAGCATCAGGTAGCTCAATTCCAGGCAGGGCAAAAGGTAGTGGTCACCCAGGATGGTGCCGGGCAGACCTACCAGGCTGCGGTGAGTTATATCAGCCAGCGGGCCGAATTTACGCCGCCGATGCTTTACAGTGAAAAAGCCAGGGAAGATCTGGTGTTTCTTATTGAAGCCCGTTTCGCATCGCCCGTCAGCCTGCATCCGGGTCAGCCGGTTAGCGTAGCCCTGTTATGACCGACAATGCTATTGATGTGCAGGGACTGGTAAAGCGATTCGGCTCCAGAGCAGTGGTGAATGGCGTGAGTCTGGCCATCCCGAAAGGCCAGGTCTGGGGATTTTTAGGGCCGAACGGATCAGGAAAAACCACGACCATTCGTATGATGTGTGGATTATTAACGCCGTCGGCTGGCTCCGGTCAATGCCTCGGGTTTGATATACTCAGGCAGGCGAAACAAATTAAAGCCCAAACGGGCTATATGACCCAGAAATTCTCGTTCTGGGAAGACTTAACCATTGCTGAAAACCTGCGGTTTGTGGCTCGTATGTATCATCTTAGCGATGTCAAAGCCGCGGTAATTAATGCGCTTCAGGCGTCGGGACTTACAGACCGTCAGCACCAGTTAGCCGCAGCCTTATCCGGCGGCTGGAAACAGCGACTGGCACTGGCTGCTGTCACTATGCATCAGCCCAGGCTGTTGCTGCTGGATGAACCGACCGCCGGGGTTGACCCGCAGGCACGCCGGGAATTCTGGCATCACATCCAAAATCTGGCCCAAACTGGCGTGACTGTGCTGGTGTCGACTCATTACATGGATGAAGCCCAGCGTTGCGATAATATTGTGTATCTGGCCAATGGTAAGTTGATTACCCAGGGGACGGTGGCAGCGGTTATCAAACAGGCAAATCTGGTTTGTTATCGGTTAACCGGTGAGCGTATTCGTCAGTACAGTGAATTGCTCGAACGCTCTGGTGATGTGGTCAGTGTTGCTTACTATGGTGCAGCGCTGTTTGTCACCGGGCACTCTAAGCAAAAGCTTGAGGCGCTGTTGGCCGAGGCGGCTTTCAACTCCCTTACCGTTGAACCGGTGAGCCCGGAGCTGGAAGATGTCTTTATTGCCCTAACCCAAAAGGCGGGTGCCGATCTCAGGAGGTATCAGTGAACAGTCTGAGCGGTCGCTGGGCCAGATTCCGGGCACTGATGATAAAAGAATTTATCCAGATGCGGCGGGACCGTATGACCTTTGCCATGATGCTGGGGATCCCGGTATTGCAACTTATTCTGTTTGGCTTTGCTATCAATAACGATCCGAAGGGATTACCTGCTGCCATTTACACTGAAGAGGATACTCATCTGACCCGCGCAATATTGTCAGGCTTTGCGGTGAGTCAGTATTATGAATTTGATTATCAGGTGGCTGATTTACAAAGCGCAGATGCACTTATCAAAGCGGGCGATGTAGCTTTTGTGATCAGTATTCCCGCAGGCTTTAGCCGCGATCTGATAAAAGGGCTCAGGCCCCAGTTGCTGATTATTGCTGATGCATCGGATCCGGCTGTCTCGTCCAATGCCCTGGCGCAGGCAGAGCAAATTATTAATCAGTCTTTGAGGCACGACCTGAAAGGCAAGTTAACCTCCCTTCAGGCTGAGCCCGGGCCGGTAGAGGTGGTGACTCACCGCAAGTATAATCCGGAAAACATTACCCAGTACAATATTGTACCGGGGTTACTGGGAGTGATATTAACGATGACCTCAGTTATGATTACCGCTATGGCGATGACCCGGGAAAGGGAGCGAGGAAATTTAGAGAATATTCTGGCCATGCCAGCGGAGCCCATTGAGGTGATGCTGGGCAAAATAATGCCTTATGTTATGGTTGGCGCAGTACAGACCGCTATTATTATTGTTGCCGCGAAAGTGGTTTTCAATGTGCCTTTTGTTGGCCACCTCACGTTATTACTAGGCGGCGTTACCTTGTTTATCATTGCCAATCTGTGTCTGGGATTTACTTTTTCAACCATCGCGCGCTCGCAAATGCAGGCCATGCAACTGACCTTTTTCTTCTTTCTGCCGTCGATATTACTGTCTGGATTTATGTTTCCCTACTGGGGCATGCCGGCGTGGGCCCAGTTTCTTGGTGAGGGGCTGCCGCTTACTCATTTCTTAAGAATTGTTCGCGGTGTCATGTTAAAGGGAGCGGGGTGGGAGCACCTTGCCACAGAGTTTTACGCTATCATCCTGTTTACACTGGTTGCCGGGCTGCTGGCCATCCTCAGATACCAGCGAACCCTGGATTAGTCTCAGGCCGTTTGTGCCAGCTGATGACTAAGGAGATAGCGTTTGCGTTTTTTGGCTAACAGCTTATCCGTGTCGACGACGACCAGGCCATCCACACAATCGCAAAAGTCCGGGTCGATGTTGAAGTCCAGAAAAGCGACACCGTCGTGTTCACAAACTTCTGTGTACTGCTTATAAAGGGTAGGGACATTCACCCCCATATTGGCCAGCAGATGTTTGAGCTGGGTAAACTCTTTCTTATAGTCTTCGCCCTTAAACTCGGTGAGTGTATCGCCGGGCAATGAAAACGGGATTTTCGCCGCCGCTTCGCCAAACCGGGCAGGAAAGTGCGTGGCATAAAACTGCACAATAAGCTGTTTGGCAGGTTGCGGGTAGCTGTCGCTCAGACTGACCGGGCCAAACAAATAGCGGTAATGCGGGTAGCGGGTTAGAAACGCCCCAATACCAAACCATAAATAGTCGAGACTCCGTTTCCCCCAGTAGCGTGGCTGAACAAAACTGCGACCCAGCTCCAGGCCCTGCTCGAAGAGTTGCGGGTTGTGTTGTGCGTAATCAAACAAAGTTGCTGAATATAAGCCGGTAGGATGATCAGGCTGGCTAAGCAGTCTGGCATCACCAAACCGATAAGCACCCACTATCTCCAGATCGTTCTCATCCCATAGAATCAGATGATAATAGTGATTATCGTACTTATCGATATCACGTCGATGCAGCGTACCTTCACCTACCGCCCGAAAAGCGATTTCCCGCAGACGGCCAATTTCGCGCATGATCACAGAACTGCCCTGATGCAGATACAAATAGATGTGTTTACCGTCGGATGTTTCACCTAAATGTTCACACTGGCGAATCGCTCGTGACAGTTCCTTGCGATCTTCAGGCATGGCAATGGCTGCCTGGGTGGCAAAAATACCCTGGCGATTCGTGGCGACCCGGTAAAGGTGACGTTTGAACAGTTTAACCTGATCGGGTATGGAGATATTTAATGACTGATAGCTGGAAAAGGGGATTAGTTCACCAATACGCATTGGCAGCGATTTACGCCGTTGCTTAAACATTTCCTTGACCAGCAAAGCCGTAGCCAGAGGCTTATAAACCATTGATACACCGTAAAATAGCGGTGAATTCTTGGCATCGATAAAAATCGGTAGAATGGGCGCTTTGGCTTGTCTGGCAAGGCGCAGAAAGCCACTGTGCCAATGGGTGTCGCGGACTCCCTGAGGACGTAGTCTGGACACTTCGCCGGCCGGAAATATCAGTACCGCGCCGTCGCCGGCCAGGTGTTCATGAATGGCAGCAAGATGTCCTTTGCGTGTGCCACCCTGCATATTATTGACCGGCAGCAGCATATCCCGCAGTGGTTCGATAGCCATTAGCATTTGGTTAGCCACCACTTTTAAATCATGGCGGATCTCGGATATCAGCTTAATTAACGCCAGCCCATCAATGGAACCGATGGGGTGGTTAGCGATAATCACGACGCGCCCTTCGCTGGGGATCCGCTCCCGTTCCGTGTCTCTGACCGAGGTGCTGACATTAAAATACTCCAATACCTGTTCAACAAAGTCGATATCATGGTAGTGAGGGTAGGTCCGTCCGAAGTCAGCGATTTCCCTTTCGTGCAGTAAATGACGCAGCGCAAAGCGCAGGGGTTTGCTTAGCAGGCTGTGTTTGGCGACCTGCGGATAGTACTCATTGAGCAATTCATCAACAGTAAACATATTCAGTACACTTAAGGTTATTTCGCCACACGATAGCAACCGATTGTGACGATATCCTCACAGTTGTATTGCAGTTCCTTTACAACATTGGCCCCTTGTGTCAGGCTGCTTTGCCGGTTTTTATGAAGTCTGCCAGTACCGACACATTCCCGGAGTGTTTAAGGTATTCATTAAAATGGATAAGTGATAACTGACCGTTATTGTCTTCCACCAAGGCTGAACAGTTCTCTATCCAGTCACCATCATTGATGTAATGGATACCATTTACCATGAGGGATTCAGGGTGGTGGATATGACCACAAATGATGCCATCCAGGCCTCTTTCTGCCGCGTGTCGGCAGCCTGCAGCGCGGTAGCGCTCAATCGCTTTGTTGGCCCCTTTTATGTGCTTTTTGATGTAACCCGCCAGTGACCAGTAATGACTGTTACGCCAGGCTCTGAAACGGTTGTACCAGCGATTGAGGAACAGCAGTAAGTCGTAACCTTTGTCGCCAATCCAGGCGTGGAATTTACCCAGGGTAACGTCGGCATCGAATTGATCGCCGTGGAGGACCAGATAGCGTTTGCCATTGGCAGTCGTATGGACAAGCTCGCGTTCGATGGCGATATCGCCAAATGCCATGCCTGAATACTTCTGGATAGGGGCGTCATGATTGCCGGGCAAATACACCACACGGGTACCACTATTGCTCATCTGCATCAGTTTGTGCATAACCCGATTATGGGTTTCCGGCCAGCGAAACTGTTTCTCCATTTGCCACATATCGACAATGTCACCCACCAGATAAAGGGTATCTACCGAAATACTCTGCAAAAATGTCAGTAAAAACTCAGCTTTGCAGTCTTTATTTCCAAGGTGAATATCAGATAACCATACAGCCTTATAGTGGATTTTTGCCATCACATTTTCCCGGCGATTCGCAACTGGTAACGTGACTGGTACTTTACTGGGGTGGCTTGACAGTTAGGTGACGGGGGGTTGACTATTCGATGACGAGTTGTTGAAAGTTAAATGACAGGCATAAAAAAAGCGCCGAAGGCGCTTTTTTAAACTAAACGTCAGTGGGTGATTAGCCCAGCGCTTTAATTTGCGCAGCCAGACGGCTCTTATGACGAGCAGCTTTGTTCTTGTGAATCAAACCTTTTGAAGCCATTCTGTCAAGAATTGGAGTTGCAGCAGTCAGTGCAGCCTGGGCACCTTCTTTATCACCAGTGGCGATAGCCGCTACTACTTTTTTAATACTTGTACGAGTCATGGAGCGACGGCTGGCATTATGCTGGCGACGCTTTTCGGCTTGAATTGCACGTTTCTTAGCAGACTTGATGTTAGCCAAGGTGTAACTCCCAAAAAAATTCATGTCAAAAACGAGGGTGCGGATTGTGCCTAGCTATCGGCTAATTGTCAAACAATTTATCGCTGTTAAGCGAAACTTTCTTCCGCATTGGCGACAGTATACCTGAGTTGATGGGTAAGGCTCCAGTAAATAAACGCTGACATGGGTCGTTGATGCAGGTCAATAGCTTGTCGGCATAACCGGTGATAATAGTCTACAGTAGTCATAGCAAACCGCTAAGTTAGCGGTAAGTCTATGAAATAATAGCCAATAAATAACAGGAGTTGGTGAATGTTAACCGTTGCCGATATTATGACCTGCCCGGTAATGCAATTGCATGAAGGGAATACTTTACACGATGCCCATTATATTACCCGCCACCGTGGCATTCGTCATTTGCCCGTGGTGAACAAAGAGACCCAGCAAATTATTGGTGTGGTCACGCAAAAAAGTCTGATTGCCAAGGTAATGAGCCTGATGGTGTTATACGGTAACGATGTGCTGGAGCAGCACGAGAAGCAAACTAACATCATGGAAGTGGCGGTCTGCGATTTTGATACGGTGAAGGCCAGCGAATCCATTCAGGAGGTTGCGCCGTTTTTTCTACGCAATAAGCATGGCTGTTTACCCGTGGTTGATGACGACCAGCATGTGATTGGTATCGTCACTTCTACCGACTTTGTTAACCTGTCGATGATGTTGATTGATAAGCTGGCCGATAGATAGGGTATAAACAGAGCAATTATTCATTGATTTCATTGTGGTGACATAAGGTACAATAACGGCACAAAGTAGATTGAGCTGTCGGCAAGGCGCCGAAAAGGGAAGTTTGTGTCAAAAAAATTAATAAAGTCAGGCCTGATTGTTAGTACGATGACACTGCTATCCCGGGTGCTGGGATTAATTCGCGATGTAGTGATTGCCCGGTTGATGGGGGCTGAAGCCGCCGCCGACGTCTTCTTTTTTGCTAGTAAAATTCCCAATTTTTTGCGTCGCCTGTTTGCTGAAGGGGCTTTTGCCCAGGCGTTTATCCCGGTACTTACTGAGGTCCATGCAAAAAATGATGAGCAAAAGCTCAAGCAGTTTGTGGCGCAGGTATCCGGTACGCTGGGAGCGATTGTGTTTATCACGGCGCTGATTGGTGTGGTTATCTCGCCAGCCATTACCGCTATGTTCGGAGCCGGTTGGTTTATTGATTATCTCAATGATAAACCCGACGGCGCCAAATTTGAGCTGGCCAGCGCCATGCTTAAAATAACGTTCCCCTATATCGCTTTCATTTCACTGACCGGCTTGTCTGGCGCCATTTTAAACACGCTGAATAAATTCGCCGTGGCTGCTTTTACACCGGTATTACTGAACGTGTGTATTATTGCGTGCGCTTACCTGCTGGCACCGACCATGGATGAGCCAGCTTTTGCTCTGGCCTGGGGCGTGTTTATTGGCGGTATTGTGCAATTGAGTTTTCAGTTACCGTTCTTATATCGCGCCGGTTTGTTGGTTAAACCCAAATGGGGCTGGCGGGATCCGGGCGTGGTAAAGGTCAGAACGCTGATGATACCGGCTCTGTTTGGCGTATCGGTTGGGCAAATTAACCTGCTGCTCGACACCTTTATCGCCAGCTTTCTGGTCACCGGGTCTATCAGTTGGCTGTATTATTCAGACCGTTTATTAGAGTTTCCGCTGGGCTTATTCGGCATTGCCATCGCGACCGTTATTTTGCCCACATTGTCGCGGAATCATGTGGGCAAAGACGAACTGGGGTTTTCCGGTAACATGGACTGGGCGGTAAGAATGGTTAGCTTACTGGGCATTCCGGCGGCTGCAGGGTTGGGCGTGCTGGCAGAGCCTATCTTGTCTGTCATTTTCCAGCGCGGTGCCTTTACGGCAGAAACCGCCCGCATGGCCTCGTACAGTTTAATGGCATATGCCTTTGGGCTGCTGAGTTTTATGCTGGTGAAAGTGCTGGCTCCCGGTTACTACTCGCGCCAGGATACCAAAACGCCGGTGAAAATTGGCATCTGGTGCATGGCTGCCAATATGCTGTTTAATCTTATCTTTGCGGTGCCTTATGGCTATGTGGGGCTGGCGATCGCCACCAGTTTGTCTGCTACCCTGAACGCAGCGTTGTTGTATAGTGGGTTAACCCGGCAAAAAGTGTATACCATGAGCCGTCTGACCCTGGGGTTTGTGGTACGGGTGATTTTCTCAACCTGTGCGATGGTTGCCGCCATTTTGTGGATGCAGCAGGGCGTTGATTTTACGGGGCTGGATATACGTGACAAAATCATCTCATTAACACTGACAATTTTGCTGGCTGTTGGCGTTTTCAGCGCCTGTTTGTTTAGTTTCGGCATTCGCATGCGCCATTTCAAAGCCAAGGCCTTTTAGCGATTGGTATTGCTGGCCGGGTAGTTTATAATCGCCGGCTTTGTAGCATATTCATCTCAACAAAAAGGTTGCTGTAAAACGTGGAGCTAATCCGGGGCCTTAACAATTTAAAAGACCATCATCACGGCTGTGTGCTGACCATCGGTAAGTTTGACGGGGTTCATCTGGGGCACCAGGCGGTGCTGGCGAATGTCATTGAACAAGCCCGCAGATTGTCATTACCGGCCACCGTGATGGTGTTTGAGCCTCATCCGGAAGAAGTCTTTACGCCGGATTCGGCGCCTGCCCGAATTAGCCCGCTGGCCGAAAAATACCAGTTGCTTAAGGCGCAGGGGGTAGACCGCCTGTTATGTGTGCGTTTCAATGCGCAGTTTGCCGCCCAGTCACCCGATGAGTTTATTGAACACCTGCTGGTGGAAAAACTCGGCGTGAAGTTTCTGGTAGTTGGCGATGATTTTCGCTTCGGTAAAGCCCGTATGGGAGACTTTAGCCGGCTTGAACTGGCCGGTAAACAATTTGGTTTTGACGTTGTTAGTACCCGAAGCTATCGCATGGAAGATTGCCGGATAAGTTCCACGGCAGTACGCGAAGCACTGGCTGCAGGCAACTTTAGTCTGGCTCACACTATGCTCGGACGATCGTTTTTTATCGCTGGCCGAGTGATCCACGGCGAGAAGAAAGGGCGCACCATTGGGTTTCCAACGGCTAACGTTTTGCTTAATCGGGTTCAGACGCCCATCACCGGGGTGTTTGCCGTTAAGCTGAATATCGCCGGTAAGTTATATACCGGGGTTGCCAATATTGGCTCAAGGCCTACGGTAAACGGTCAGCGTAAGCAGCTTGAAGTGCATATTTTTGACTTTGCCGGTTCGCTATACGGCCAGCGTATTACCGTGGTTCCGGTAGCCAAAATCAGAGATGAACAGCGCTTCAGTGGTCTGGACGCGCTGCGGGAGCAAATCGCTCTCGACGTTGCCAAAGCACAACACATTTTAACGAATAACGACGACCTGCTGCAGGTCTGAATCCGGGATAACTCCCGATAACGTGGACGGATAGAACAAAAGCTATGAGTGATTACAAAGCCACATTGAATTTGCCGGAAACCGCCTTCCCGATGCGAGGAAACCTGGCGCAACGCGAACCGCAGATGCTGAAAAGCTGGGAAAAAGACGGCTTGTATCAGCAAATTCGCCAGGCAAAAGCCGGTAAAACGCCTTTTGTATTGCATGACGGCCCTCCCTACGCCAATGGCAATATTCACATTGGTCACGCGGTCAACAAAATCCTCAAAGATATTATTGTTAAGTCCAAAACCTTAGCCGATTTTGATGCGCCTTATGTGCCTGGCTGGGATTGCCACGGATTGCCGATCGAATTAATGGTCGAAAAGAAAGTTGGTAAGCCCGGTAAAAAAGTCACGGCGGCTCAATTTCGCCAAAAATGCCGTGATTATGCGCAGAAGCAAATTGACGGTCAGATGACTGACTTCAAACGTCTGGGCATCCTCGGTGAGTGGGCCAAACCATACAAAACTATGGATTTTGATTCAGAAGCGAATATTGTGCGTGCGCTGGGCAAAATCATCGACGCAGGTCATCTGGAAAAAGGCTTTAAGCCGGTACACTGGTGTACTGATTGCGGTTCTGCACTGGCGGAAGCCGAAGTGGAATATAAAGATAAAACGTCACCGGCCATCGACGTTAAATTCCCGCTGGCAGATGTCGAGACGTTTGCCACAGCTTTTGGCCTGAGCAGCGACGAGCTAACCGCGCATAAAGCCGGCGTAGTGATCTGGACTACCACACCATGGACCTTACCAGCCAACCTGGCGGTGAGCTTACATCCAGAGTTAGAATATTCACTGGTTGAATTTGGCGATGAATCTCAGTGGATGATGCTGGCGACCGACCTGGTGGAAAGCTGCATGCAGCGCTATGGCGTTGAAGAATACAAAACCGTGGCTACCTGTTTAGGTCAGGCACTGGATAAAGCTAAACTACAGCATCCGTTCCTCGATAAAACATCGTTAATCGTACTAGGTGATCACGTCACTACCGACGCGGGTACCGGTTGTGTTCATACCGCGCCAGCTCACGGTGTGGACGACTTTAACGTCTGTAAGCACTACGATATCGAGGTTTATAACCCGGTAGGTAATAATGGGGTTTATCTGGAAAACACGCCACTGTTTGCCGGTATGCACGTATTTAAAGCCAATCAGCCTATCATCGATACCCTGGCTGAAAGCGGCAACCTGGTGCTGAATGTTAACTTTGAACACAGCTACCCCCATTGCTGGCGTCACAAAACGCCAATTATCTTCCGCGCCACGCCGCAGTGGTTTATCAGTATGGACAAACTCGGTCTGCGCGAGCAGTCACTGGAACAAATTCGTAACACGGAGTGGATCCCGGAGTGGGGCGAAAACCGCATCACCAAGATGGTGGAAGGTCGACCTGACTGGTGTATCTCTCGTCAGCGTACCTGGGGCGTGCCGATCCCGCTGTACATCCACAAAGTGAGTGGTGAATTACATCCTGATACTGCTTCTCTGATCGAGAAGGTCGCAGTGCAAATAGAAAAGACTGGCATTCAGGCCTGGTGGGACATCGACGATGCCGCCTTGTTAGGTAGCGATGCCGACCAGTACGACAAAGTGACCGACACGCTGGATGTATGGTTCGATTCAGGCGTAACACACTATTTTGTTGTGGACTGCCGTGACGATATTCCGGCCAAAGCCGATTTGTATCTGGAAGGCTCCGACCAACACCGGGGCTGGTTTATGTCGTCACTGATGACATCCACCGCCATGCATGGTCATGCACCTTACCGTCAGGTACTTACCCACGGCTTTACCGTTGACGCCCAGGGCAAGAAAATGTCCAAGTCATTGGGTAACGTGGTAGCGCCGCAGGAAGTCACCAACAAGCTGGGCGCCGATATTCTACGCCTGTGGGTAGCGTCAACAGACTACCGCGGTGAAATTGCGGTATCTGATGAAATCCTGAAACGGGCGGCCGACAACTATCGTCGTCTGCGCAACACCGCGCGGTTCTTACTGGCCAACCTGAATGGGTTTAATCCTGAAACCGATGCAGTGGCCGAGTCCGATATGGTGGCGCTGGATCGTTGGGTGGTGTCTCGGGCCAAACAGTTACAAGCTGAAATTGTCGCTGATTATGAAAAGTACGACATGCTGGTGGTTTCCCAAAAACTGGCTCACTTCTGTTCCATTGAACTGGGCAGCTTCTACCTGGATATCGTTAAGGATCGTCAGTATACCGCCAAAGCAGATAGCGTAGCCCGTCGTTCTTGCCAGACCGCGCTGTACCATATTGTGGAAGCGCTGGTTCGCTGGATGGCACCAATCACCAGCTTTACCGCACAGGAAATCTGGCAGGAACTGCCGGGCGACAGAGCCCGCTTTGTGTTTACCGAAACCTGGTATCAGGGATTCAGTGACTTTGCTGAAGATAACACGTTTAACGATGCGTACTGGAAACAGGTAATGGTGGTTAAAGATGCGGTCAACCAGGCACTGGAACAAGCTCGCAAAGCGCAGTTACTGGGCGGCTCACTGGAGGCCTCTGTTACCTTGTATGCCGATGATTCACTTAAGAGCCAGTTGGCACTGTTGGCAGATGAATTACGCTTTGTCCTGATCACCTCTGGTGTGAGCGTTGAGGCGTTGGCGAATAAGCCGGCTGATGCTACTGCCACCGAAGTCGAAGGCTTGTTTGTCAGTGTGGCGAAAAGCAGCGGTGAGAAGTGCGTTCGTTGCTGGCACGTACGCGATGATGTGGGTTCACACAGTGAACATCCGGAACTCTGTGGACGCTGTGTAACCAATGTTGATGGTGACGGAGAAACACGTCACTATGCCTAAGTTCATCAACGAAACCGGCTTGCGCTTTTTATGGATTAGCGCGATCACGGTGATACTTGATCTGTGGAGCAAGTACGCCGTGATGGGTAGCATGGAGTTATATGAATCGGTCCAGCTGGCACCGTTTTTCAACTTTACCTATGTGCATAATTATGGCGCAGCCTTCAGTTTCCTGCACGACTCAGGCGGCTGGCAGCGCTGGTTCTTTACCGTCATTGCCGTGGCCGTTTGCAGCGTCATTTGCTGGTGGTTAAAACAAACGCCGAAACAACAAAAGCTGTTGCCGGTAGCCTTTAGTTTTATTTTAGGCGGCGCGCTGGGTAACGTTTACGACCGAATCGTGCATGGATATGTCATCGATTTTCTGGATTTCTACGTAAATGACTGGCATTGGCCGGCTTTTAATCTGGCCGACAGCGCCATTTTTATTGGGGCTGCTCTGCTTATCTGGGACATGTTGACCAGTAAAGACGAAAAAGCATCAACCAGTAGCGCTAATTAACCTGAACGTAGAGAGAGTGATTGTGAGCGAAGCATCAAAAATTATCGGTGATAAGAGCGAAGTCATTATGCACTTTGACCTCAAGCTGGCAGATGGTTCTGCCGCCGACAGTACACGAGTGAATAAAAAGCCAGCCAAACTGGTGATGGGGGATGGCAGCCTTACGCCAAACTTCGAAGCCTGTTTACTTGGCTTGTCAGCCGGCGACAAGAAATCCTTTGAGCTGGCTCCCGAAGATGCCTTTGGCCAGCCTAACCCGGATAATGTGCATCACATGGATAAAACCCGCTTTGCCGCTGACATGACCCTTGAAGAAGGGATGATCATGGCTTTTGCGCAACCGGACGGCAGTGAAGTGCCCGGGATCATTCGCAGTATTGCCGGCACCTCGGTCACGGTGGATTTTAATCATCCGCTGGCTGGACAAACTGTGATCTTTGATGTTGAAATCATCGATGTTATCAACGCTTAGACCTAAGTAAGGGCGTATCATGCAAATTCATTTAGCGAATCCCCGAGGATTTTGTGCCGGCGTTGACCGGGCAATAACCATCGTTGAACGGGCGTTGGAAATTTTTCAGCCACCTATTTACGTACGCCACGAAGTGGTCCACAACAAATTTGTTGTGGATGGCCTGAAAGAGCGGGGTGCGATCTTTGTGGATGAACTGGATGAGGTGCCTGACGATAATATTGTTATCTTCTCTGCACACGGGGTATCCCAGGCCGTTCGTCAGGAAGCTGAGCGTCGCGGTTTGAAAGTGTTTGATGCGACCTGTCCGCTGGTTACTAAAGTGCATCTTGAAGTCACCCGCGCCAGTCGTCGTGGTACGGAATGTATTTTGATTGGTCACGCCGGACACCCGGAGGTCGAAGGGACCATGGGCCAGTACGATAATCCTGAAGGCGGCATCTATCTGGTTGAGTCCAGTGACGATGTGCAAACGCTGGAAGTTAAAAACCCCAATGCGTTGTATTATTGCAGTCAGACGACGTTATCGGTAGATGATACGGCTGAAGTCATTGACGCGCTGCGTGAGCGTTTCCCTGCGATCGAAGGGCCGCGCAAAGACGATATTTGTTACGCTACGCAAAACCGTCAGGATGCGGTACGCGAACTGGCCCAGGACTGTCAGGTGTTGTTGGTAGTGGGCGCGCAAAACAGCTCTAACTCCAATCGCCTGCGTGAGCTGGCAGGCAAAATGGGCGCGCAGGCTCATCTGATTGCTGATGAAAACTGTATTCAGCGGGAATGGCTCGATGGCGTAGAACATATCGGTGTTACCGCCGGTGCCTCCGCACCAGAGGTTCTGGTAAAACGGGTTATTCAGCGATTACTCGATTGGGGGGCGGTAAAAGCCAGTGAGCGAAGCGGTCGTGAAGAAAGTATTGAATTTGCCGTGCCCAAAGAACTGCGGGTTAAACAGGTAAGCTAAAACAACTCCTTGTCTTATGCTCGCTGCAGCATCTTGCTTGCGAGCAAATCCCCTTAAATCGTGTTACCAGCAACTGGCTGGCAAACGGTTCATCGACTCATCCAGCGTGAGAGTGGTGCAGCCGGTATCACCGGTTTGACTCCCTTTGGCTGTAGCGGTAAGCGTAAAGGTAGTGGCGCTGACGTTACTGACAGTGAAGGTGTAAAAATCTGAAGCCGGGATAGCAATATCACTGGCAGCACCGTAAGTGATGTTTTGCAATCTGAAATTCTCCTGACTCATATGCATTTGCATTAACGCCGTTTGTGCATCCCCCCTTCTCGACTCTCTTACCTGACTCTGATAAGCAGGCAGTGCTACTGCCGCCAGAATGCCCATTATCACCACGGCAATCATCAGCTCTATCAGCGTAAATCCTGTTGTTTTCATCAGATAGTTGTTCCCTGTAAAGCCAGTTGATTCATCATAACCTGATACTCCAAATTTACGTCCTATCAGTCAACTGAACACACGTACGGCTCTTATTCTGAAGCCACTGTTTGGTTGGCGACTATCTAACAACCATTCTTAAGACCAGCAGAAACAAGCTAAAGCAGTATGCAGAATGTGTCATCAGACGAGACACAGAGTGCTGCTTCTGTGAGGAGTTCGGTGTGTGATGAATACAACAGAGAGATTTATTGCGAAATGAATGTTAGATACCAGGGCGGTTACACGTTAATTGAAATTATGATTGCCATGACGTTGGCTGTTGGTTCTTTGGCCGCTGTGTCGTCGCTGGTGGGTTATGGAGTGGGAGTTAACGGCAATTTACTTAACAGTGCCAGGCTTAATGAAGAATTAGGCAACGTTTATGCGCTTATCATCGCAGACTTACGACGAACTGGTTATTCTGGAAATACCAAGGCTATGGTTTCTCAGCCGGATGCTAACCCCTCGCCATTTAATCAATCTATCTCAATCAGCGAGTATCCCGGTGAAACTGCACAAAGCTGCGTATTGTTTAGCTACGACAGTAATGACAATGGCACACTCGACCTGGCCTCACCCAATGAGAACTTCGGTTACCGACTCCTTGATGGCACGGTAGAAATTCGACGTAACTCTCTCGATTGCACCAGTAATGGTTGGGAAGACTTAACCGACAGCAGTGTAGTCAACGTTACTTCACTTAGGTTTGCCGTTAAGCAAACGGTTCAACAGGGGATTACCAGCACATCAGTTACTGTTTTTCTTAGTGGAGAGTTATCAGCTAACGATAAATTGTCAAAGGTGTATCAAACCGTTGTGGTGATGAGAAACCATGAAAGCTAAAACGACTACAGTATCCACACAAAGAGGGGCAATAGTCCTGACTTCGGTGGTTTTATTACTCACCATGGCGGCACTGGTGACCTTATATACCGGTCAGGTTAAGTCCTTTGAGAACCAAATTACTTTAAATGAACAGAATCGTCTTTTGGCATTTAACAGTGCCGAGGCCGGACTTATGAAAGCCCTGGGGATTCTGTCTATAGAGCCTTACTGGGATGGTGCTCAGTTTACCGGTAGCTTGCCGGGGCAGGGCAGTTTTACCACTACGGGGAGTTGGGACGAAATACTCCGCGAATCCGCTACTCAGCGCTTAGTGACATTAGAATCAGTCGGACAGTCACCTGACCAGTTGTCCAAAGTAACCGTTACAGAGCAGGCATTGGTTTACCCACTTGTCGCAAATCTACCGGATGCTCCACTTGTCGTCGCAGGCGGGATAGCTGCGGGAGGTGCCTTTGAGGTAGTTGCTAATCCTGATGGTGGTGGGGCAGGAGTACCCTTGTCTGTCTGGAGCGATTTGGATGTGGATTTGCTCAATGGAAGCACTAAAACCTGTAGCCAGCAGTCCTTTGCTGAAGGCAACTGCAGCAACACCCCATATTCTCAAACCGGTATTCAGGGGCCGGATATTCTGGATGACGATGCCGGTTTTCCGGACGATTTACTTGAATATATTTTTAATGTTCCGGCAATTGAATGGGCATTATTGCGTACTGAAGCAGATGAAGTGGTATCGACCTGTACGTCGTTGGGGGCGGCATCATCGGGGGTGATCTGGGTCGAAGGTCCTTGTTACATCACAACTAATACTCTGGTGGGCAATAATACCAACCCGGTAATACTCATTGTCGCCGACGGTGACTTAACCATGAACAGTGGGTCCATGATTACCGGGCTGGTATTTTCGTTCAGAAAACCCACTACCACTATTAATTACGATATTTATATGACCGGTGGTGCCAGAGTAATTGGTGGAGTGGTAGCGAATCACAATTTAGGTCACGCTAACGGTTATTACCACTCAACTTATCACCGGGAGGTCTTAACGCTGCTACAACAGCATAGTTCGTTTCAACGCCTGGCCAGAGTGCCCGGTAGCTGGCGGGATTATTAGGAGGTTTTATGCAGGTTCGCGGCTTCTCACTGGTTGAAGTGTTAATTGCCTCACTAATTATTATGCTCGGCGTTAGTGGGGTGGTGTCATTGCAGTCTGCATACATGCGTAGTGATGCGCAGGTCAGTAATCGGCATGCAGCCTTGCGGTTAGCTCAGAATAAGTTTGATGATCTGCGACAATTCGAAGCTATTGAAAGTGCTTCGGGAATTATTGCCTATGATGATATAGCTGATAATGCCGGTGGTACGATTACACCCGGCCAGGTAGATGTAACGCTCGGCACCGATGGCGAATTCCATTCGTTTTACCGTAACTGGAAAGTTGAGAATAAATATTTTAGCGACTCGAACGGTGATGGTGTTGCCGATACCTGGATGGACAGATCAACCCTGCTTGGAAGAGGCTTGCCATTACCCCCGTTTCCGGCGCAAAAACAAGTGACGGTGACAGTAGAATGGGTTGATAGCAAAGGCAACACCATGGCGATTGCAGTAGATGGGAATATAGCACCAGTATCGTTAGCGCACAGTTTTCACGCCGTCAATGAGTCTAATAACGTTAAAGCGCAGCCTCAGGTACCTTTTACGCCAGGTTCCGTGCCCGACGTCATATCTTACAATCTTGGCAATAATCAGCGGGTGGAAGCCAGCAAACCGTTACCTGACAAGATTAATCAAGGGAGTAACCAGGCTGTCGAATTGTCTTCATTTCGCTACGCCTCCGGCGGTCAGGTAAGTAAACTGCTCAAACAGGAGGATTTTTTGACCATTAACTGTAAATGCAAACTGGCTGGTAGCGGGAATGGTTATACCCCGGCAATGACGGTACTTAAAGGAGATGAGTTGGTAGATTTGCCAGGTTATCCTGAGGTAAAAGACACCGGTGTGGTGGCCGATAATCAGCAACCTGCACAGTGCGATGTGTGTTGTCGGGACCATCATGACAATATGAATATGGTTGCCAGTGAAGCTTACTATCGCCTGGAAGGGGGCTTACCTCACAGTCACTATGACTCAGTTGGAGGCGGAAATTTCACTAAAGCCACCCAGGTAGGCGACCCCTATATCGAGAATTGTCGATTTAAACGCATTAACGGCTTCTATGAGCTTTACCCCGATTGGCAACTTGTTGATGTCATTGCATTTGAAGCCTCCTTTTTGGACACTCAAACGGCACTGGACGATTATCTAAATTACACTACTGAGCTTATCGCCAGCAGAATCAGCAATATACCTGTTTCATCCAGCTTAGCTAGTCGCGCATTGCAGGTACCACCTGGCGACTATCAACTGATTGCCAGAGGGATTTATTTGGATAGGATGACAAGCTCCCACCTTGCCACGGTGCAAGCGAAACTGGCGGCAAATGATCCGCTATGGCAGCAGATAGTCCCTTTTTATGACATCAATCTTACCCTGTTGGCCAGCTGGCACGCAGATAACCCGGTTATTGCAACAGTCACTAGCGAAACGGTGGAAACCGTTATCGATCCGGTGAATCACTACTACAGTACTTACAGCCGTGGTCGGGTAACGGGTATCCTTGATGGTGTTACGAATATCAACGTGGGTACCTACGCTGGTAACGCCGGGATTACTAGTACTCTGCCTTTATCTCCTGATGAGTACTCTCGGTTTTTTTCAGACCATATCCAGGTCCGGGTCGATAGTAGCGCAAGTGCACCATGAATCAGCATTCAGGGTAGGGCGGAATAGCCTGAGTCAGCGCACAAATCCTAACCCTGCCGGTATTGCTCACGATGACTTTGAAATCCTGCTCGGCATTAGTCAGCGTAACTGAGCCTGCATATCCCTGCGCAAGGCCACGTGGAGGTGAAAAGCGTGACTGGCTGTTATTGGCAAAAGTAGAAGCCGCCAGTTGAACAAAACGAAATTCGTCATATGAGGTCACTTTTTCGACGCCATCAATCGTGCAACTTCGAGGGCTTTGGCAGTCACAGGTCGTCTGGTCGGTGATACCTATGCACCAGTACTGGCCATCGACAATATCTATCTGAATATCCTGTTGCCTGGCGACTGCCTGATGCCGTGCAGCCTGTATCTGAAAATATACCAACTGAACTGCCCCTTTTAACTCTACAGCTTTTAACATTGTACTGAAACTTTGCACACTCTGGCTGGCAATGATTGCCGTGATTGCTACGATTATGAGTAATTGAATTAGTGAAAATCCGTGGGCTCGGGTGCTCATTTGTGATTCCTTTCAATTAATTGGCGCGAGATTACAGTGTATCTTGCTCGCTTTGGCTGGTGACCTGACCTGAAGCAGGTAAAAATGAGTGTGTAGGGGAGTAGGCAGTGTTTGTTATTGCAGCTAATACCTATTATCCAACTCACGTAACCAAAATAACGGAAAGTTTTCCGGCAGTTGGTTAGTATAGAGTCATATGGTAGGAGTCAGTAATGCACATGCAACCACCCAGATTACACAGTCAGCATAAAGTCGCCGGAGTCGGTATGATCGAGATCCTGGTCAGCTTGTTTGTACTGACGATTGGTTTGCTGGGCGTGGCATCCTTGCAATTTACCGGTACCTTTAACAATGTGCAGGCTGCCAGCAGAAGTCAGGCGGAACTGGTTGCCCGCTATGTCTCTGAACAGATGGTTAGTGCTGCGCAACCGGCTGAGTCCGACGATGGCTGGGAAATCGATGATGCCTTCTTCAATACAGACTTCTTCAACTTTGAAACCCTTACCTGTAACGATAGTAATCTTTATGAGTGCTATTGCCTGACGTTACCAGCAACGGTGCCAAATTGCAGAACCGGGAATTGCACCAGTGCAGAAATAGCCGAATACAGCGGCTGGGAAGCCAGTTGCCAGGCGGTTGGTAGTAATCCGAATATGCGTATCAGCGTGAGCTGTACTGACCGTAACAATGGTGACGCTAAAGCTTGTACGAGTGGTTCATTGATAAATATTGCCGTGAGCTGGCCGGTTAAGAGTGACCAGCAGGCAACGGTGGCTAATGACAGTCGGTGTACTTTTAACTCAGACTCAAACCGAGCCTGTGTTATCAAAGAGGTTACCCTGTGAAACCGCAGTCTGGCTTTTCCCTGATTGAATTAATGATAAGTCTGGTATTGGGACTGGTTATTTTATCGGGCGTGATACAGGTATTTGTTAGTACCAGAGCAACAAATTCACTGAACCAGGCAATTGCAGAAGTTCAGGAGTATGGGCGATACATCACCTTAAGGCTCCAGGATGAGCTGCGTGAGGTTGGTCGTTACGACATGAATACAACCGATATCGAAGATTCAACGGATCTGGTGCTGGAGTCCAGTTTTGTTTTGCGTCAGCCCGTAGCTATCGCCAATGATTATCCGGCTATGGCGACGCTGGGTAGTACTGAGGGGGCAGGAAGTGCAAGTGATGGACTGGTGGTTAACTTGTTAGCTGAACAGGATTGTACGGGCAACCCCTTTGGCACCAATGCCACAGAGCATCTGCATATTGTAAACCATTATTTTGTTGAGAACGGCCAGTTAAAATGTATCGGCTATAACGGGCGTTATTTGCGAGGATTCAGTGGCAACCCCACGCCCAGTGCAGAAGTTGTATTGCTCGATGGCGTAGATAACATGCAAGTTGAATACGGGTTATCAGCAGATGTTACAGACAATGATGGTCGGGTAGTGACCTATGTGGATGCCAGCGAACTCGGCAATGCTCGCCTGGCAAATCAGCAAGTCGTAGCGATCCGCCTGGCTTTATTACTTAAAAGCGCACCTATTAATCTGCAAAATATCGCAAACGAAAAGGTCAGGTTACTTTCTGAAGCCCCGGTGACTTTGGACCAGCAGCATTATTATCAGGTGTATACGGTTTCAGTCGCGCTACGAAATAGTCTTAATTATGTAGGGAGTGCCGTGTTATGAAACAGCAACAACAGGGCATGGTGCTGGTATTCGCGCTGATCATGCTGCTTTGCGTAACCCTACTTGGGGTTGCAGCGGTTAGCACCAGCTTGTCTCAAACTAAGATGGCCAACTCTGTGCAGGCTCAGGGGCTTACCTTTGATGCCGCGGAAGCGGCAATTGCCGGCGTAGTGTTTGAATCTGAGGATCAGATTGTTTTATCTGATGTAAATCTGGATGACCCCCTCACTGCGGCTCGCCAGGGGCTTACGTTTGACCCGCAAACTGATACCCTGGAGTGTGTCAATGATACGGATTGGATTAATCGACAGCTGACTAGCGGCGGCTTAAAAAAAGGTCAGCAAAATACCGCTACCGGCAATTTTCATACTCAACCTGATGTAACCAGTTGGTCACGCACCGCGTTTGTGCAGGAAAAGCCTTGTCGGGGCTCCAGTAATGTTATTGGCAGCGGTGGATTACGCTGCCACGTTTTTGTCGTGCGCGGATGTGGACAGATTGATGGTAAACGAACTATCACCGCGAATTCACTGACAGTTGCAGTATTTGGTCCTTCATCGGAGGCACAATAATGAAACGAGTATCACCAGCCTGGTTAGCCAGCCTTTTTTTATGTGCCGTAGCACAACATGCTACCGGCGATGACCTGGATATCTTTCTTGGGACATCCAATGCCGCGCAAACTTACAATCCAAATGTGCTGTTTATCATGGATACCTCCGGCAGTATGGGAAGCAAGGATGGTGGTTCCGAGTCGCGAATGTTACGGGTACAAAATGCCCTGAAAGATGCCCTGGCTTCGGCCACCAATATCAACGCTGGTTTGATGAGGTTTTCCGACCACGGCGGGCCGATATTGTACCCTACCACGAATATTGACCAATCCATTGATGCCCAGTTAAGTAGCTCAACCAATGCGTCTGCCAATGATGGCTATGAAATATCATCATCGGTATATACCAATACAGATGAAATCATCCTTAGCTTTTCCACATCGCCGGTTACCTCAGCTTTTCGCTTTGAAGACCTGAATATTCCTCGCGGCGCCACCATTACTTCAGCGTACCTTAAATTTACTTCTGCCCAGTACAATATTGCCAGTACCAATATTACTATTGCCGGTGAATTAACCGGTAACAGTTCAGCGCTCACCAGTGCCAGCGGTTCCATAAGCAGCAAAACGCAAACTGCTGCAGTGATTGACTGGAGTGCGGATAATGATTTTCCCTCAGATGGAGACGACGTTAGCTCACCGGATATTGCGCCGGTCATTCAGGAAATCATTGATAAGAGTAGCTGGTGTGGCAACAACGCACTGACCGTGTTGATCAACGGTGAGGGTACAAGTACCTCAAGCAACCGTCGTGTAATGGCCTACGATGATGGTACAGGTACCGCTCCGCAACTGGTTATTTCTTACGATCAAACTTCGGCTACCGGTTGTGTAGCAGGGGAGGCTCAGTATCAGATTGCTGATTCTTATGACAATGTGGAAGAAGCCACTAATGGCTGGGAATCTACCGGTCGTGAGCTGACATTTCGGGATAGCTCGAATAGCTATATCGGTTTACGTTTCACTGATGTCAATATTCCTCAGGGCGCGACTGTGACCAATGCGTACCTGGAATTTACCGCTTATGATACGGACACCAGAAATGGTGCCACCATGCTTATCAGAGGAATAGATCAGGACAACGTTAGTAATTTCAGATATCACAGCCGCAATGATCTGCGGAATATTGCCAAAACTGGCGGTGTCACCTGGAGTATTCCTGACTTCAGGCGCAACAGGACGTATCAGACCGGTGATCTGAGTAGCATAATCAATGGCATTGTTGGTCGCAGTGGCTGGCAAGCAGGTAACGCTCTGGGGTTCGTACTGAGTGATTTTGACGAATTACGTGGTGCCTATTCATATAGCGGTAAACCTTCGCGGGCGCCCAGACTTTATATCGAATTTAACGGTAACGCCACTGCTGGAAACAGTCTTTCAGTCAGAGATTTATTAATCAGCCAGGTCGATGACCTGTCGGCAAATGGTTTAACGCCCATCGTTGATACACTTTATGAGGCGGCTTTGTATTATGGCGGCCGGCAGGTGGACTATGGTTTAACCCGGGGTAACTCGTCGGTTTCGTCCAGTGTGCGCCGCAGTACCCGCGTAAGTCACCGCGATGCTTACACGGGGGCTGATTCGGTGCTTCCGTATGGCTGCGATCCGGAAAATCTCAGCGATTACGATTGCATTAACGAATATATACCCAGTGGTGCGCAGTACATCAGCCCGGTAACAGATTTGCAGTGTCAGACCAATAACCATATCGTGCTGCTCTCAGATGGTGAAGCCAATAACAACCACAGTGCCGCGAAGATTCAGGCATTACTTAACAGTAATTGCCAAAGCTCGTCCTCTGGTGAATATTGTGGATTGGATTTGGTTTCGAATATCAGCAAATCGGCAACTTCCGTCATTGGCCCGAAAGTCACCACGCATACCATTGGCTTCGCGGCAAACAACAATGCGAATAACTTCCTGTATCGATTGGCATTGCAAAGTGGCGGCGGTTTTTACACAGCTAGTAACTCCACCGATCTGCTAAATGCCTTCGAGACCATCTTAAGGGCCGTTAAAGATGTGAATGCGACCTTCGTTTCCCCCGGGGTAGCGGTAAACCAGCTAAACCGCCTGACACACCAGGATGAGCTTTACTATGCGCTGTTTAAACCGGCTGAGGGTACCTTATGGCCGGGAAATCTGAAAAAATATCGGATTTCCGGCGATACGGTATACGACCAAAATGGCCTGGCTGCCATTGATACCAATACCGGTTTCTTTGCTGATAGCTCACACAGTTACTGGTCGCTGTTTCAGGACGGCGCAGATGTTCGCGAGGGGGGCGCAGCCTCACTGTTGCCATTAACCCGAAATGTGTACTTCTTTGATGGCCCGGGTAGTATCGTATCGGGTGCTAATCAGGTGCATGAAAATAACAGTGCAATTACTACTGCTATCATGGACACCGATGGTGAAGCCGACCCGCAGGGGCTGCGTGAGATACTGCTCAAATGGACGCGAGGCGTAGACATCAAAGACTATGATGGCGATGGAAATATCACCGAATCCCGTTTGCAAATGGGCGATCCGATTCATTCTCAACCGGTTATTGTGAACTATGGCAACAACGACTCGGTCATCTTCATTGCAACCAATCACGGTTTCCTCCATGCGTTTGATGCCGAAACCGGCACTGAATATTACTCGGTGACACCTAAATCCCTGCTGTCCAATATCAAAGATTTCTATCAGGATAACTCCAGCTATCGTCATATTTATGGACTGGATGGCCACATGGTGTTACGTGAATTCAACAATAAGAAGTATCTGTATGTGGGTATGCGTCGCGGTGGCCGGGATTATTACGTATTTGATATAACTAGCAAAACATCCCCTTCTTTAGTCTTTAAAATTGAGGGTGGCAGCACCGGGCTGGATAAACTGGGGCAAACCTGGTCACGACCAATTATCACCAAAATGAATATGGGCGGAACATCTTATAATGTAATGATAGTCGGTGGTGGCTATGACGAAACTCAGGACACTAACCAGGTTAAAACAGCTGATGCGGTGGGCAATGCCGTAATGATATTTAATGCTGATACCGGAGCTCTATTATGGCAAGCATCTGATAGTAGCGCAGACCTGAACCTGAGCGAGATGCAATACTCCATACCGGGCCATATCGCAGCTATTGACCGCGACAGTGATGGCTATGCTGATCATTTATACGCCACGGATATGGGTGGCCAGATATTCCGATTTGATGTTTATAATGGCAAATCCGGCAGCGACTTCATTAAAGGTCAGCGGATCGCAGATTTAGCGGGTGCGGGTAATTCTGATAACCGCCATTTCTATTATGGCGTTGATGTTGCTGAGGTAGCACTCGGTAGCAGTAATTTTTACGCGGTAGTGGTTGGCAGTGGCTGGCGCGCCAATCCGCTTGATGATGTGGTCAACGATAGATTTTACATGATTAAGGATACCGGCGTATTCACGCCTGATACGAATGGCGACTTCACTTTTCCGGCTACGATCACGGAAAACGATTTGTTCGATGCCACCAGTCACAGCCTTACCCATAGTAATGATTCAACCAGAGAACTTGCTATCACGGAATACGAGAGTAAGCAGGGATGGTTCTTAAAAATGCAGACCTCCGGGGAAAAAATTCTCTCCTCGCCGGTTATTGTTAACTACAAGGTTTTCTTTACCAGCTACGTGCCTGCGTCGAGCAGCACCAGCGCCTGTGCACCACCGGCGGGGAATAGCCGGGCATATCTGGTAAGCCTGGTTGATGGTAATGCGGTGGGCGATCTGAATGGTGATGATGAGCTGGATGAAAATGATCGCTTTGCAACGTTGACGCAAACCGGTATTGCCCCTGATACTAAGATCCTCATAGAAGATGCTACTAACCCCACAATTTGCTTAGGTACTGAATGTGTATCGGCGGTAGTACCAGTGGATGAAGATGGCAATCCGGAGGCCTGTGCTTCAGACTTTGAATGCCTGAGTCAGAATATATTTGGCCGCTATCAGCGGGTAATGCGTGGTAGCTGGTCAACCGAAGTGGAGCAATAATAGTTATGACCAAACCAGCAGGGTTTACTTTAATCGAAGTTATGATAGCGGTGGTCATCGTCGGTATTATCGCCGCAGTGGGATACCCATCGTACCAGTCAATGATGGTTAGTGCTAACCGCAGTACGGCTCAGGCTGATCTGATGGGCTTCGCATCGGCAATGGAACGCCATTATGCAACAACTTTCAGTTATAACGGTGCGGCCACCGGTACCGGTAATACGGGGTCGCCTGCGGTATTTACCGCATACTCACCATCAACTGAGCCCGCATCCAAGAAAAAGTACACGCTTACTATTCATGCTGTGAGTACTGATGGCAACAGTTATGAGCTACGTGCGGTTCCGGTGAGCGGCACTCCACAGGCGGGTGACGGTACGTTATATATATTCAGTGATGGGCGCAAAGCCTGGGATCAGAACAGTGACGGAAGTATTGGCAGTAGCGAATACTGCTGGTCTTGCTAATTTATTAACTACAGGTTAAAGCAGAACCAGCATGGTTCTCATTAATACCGTCGTCATCTGAGTCCTGAGCAATGGCGATTTTACCGTAACCATTAATAATCAGGCCAACGGCTTTATCGGCTTTACTTGTGTCGTCGCAAATTATCAACGTAGTGGTGACATTAGAGCCGCCCCTTGCATCAAAAACAAGGGCTTGAGAGGGCGCTTTAATTTTAACACTGCTATGCAGCTTTTCAGTGGAACTCAGTAAGGTTTCATTTGTGCCACGTTTACCGTTGCCGTCCACGTCATAAAAAGCCATGCTTGGGTAAGTCCAGTTACTGAGACAATTCGTATAATCCGAAGAAGGGCACATAACCACCTCGGTTTGCTCTTCCATGGCTTTAAAACGGGCAAGGCGGGCCAATGCGCTTAGTTCATTGATTTCTTTGGTCAGAATGGAATGGTTTATGAATCCGCGGGCGCCAGGCACTACCACGCCAGCAATAATACTTAGCACAGCAACGGTCACCATAAGTTCGACCAGTGTATAGCCTGAATGTCGCATAGAGAGCATCTTCATAGAATTGATTCTGATTGTAGTTTACCGTACAACCAGATCTATTGTTTATGAAAATAAACACCTAAGTATCGCTGTACGGCTGATTCGTCATCACAGTGCTGATCAACATCAGCAGTTGATATAATGCCTGCTGACAACATGGCGTCTTTTAACGTAGACTGTATACAAGTTATAAAAACTCTGGATTATCTAATGGATAAACAAGCGGTTATTGAGGAAATGAAAGTACTGCCCGTGATTGACGTGGCGTATGAAGTTACCCGACGGGTAGGGTTTATTAAGCAACAGCTCAAACAGTCGGGCATGAATGCCCTGGTGCTAGGCATCAGTGGCGGGATCGACTCCTGCACGCTGGGACGGCTGGCTCAACTTGCTATCGATGAGCTTAATCAGGAACATCATGAGAAGTATCAGTTTGTGGCGGTACGTTTGCCATACAGTGTGCAGGCTGACGAAGAAGACGCCCAGGCGTCGATTGATTTTATTCAGCCTACTCAGTCTATTGCAGTGAACGTGCAGCCCGGTGCTGACGCTATTCACCAGGAAACGTGCTCGGCATTAAGTGCCGCCGGCTTGTTGCCAGCAGATGAAAGCAAGCAGGATTTCGTAAAAGGTAACGTTAAAGCCCGCAGCCGCATGGTCATACAATACGAAATTGCCGGCATGGTTGACGGGTTGGTGCTGGGCACCGATCACTCGGCTGAAAACATCACTGGTTTTTACACTAAGTATGGTGACGGGGCCTGTGATTTGGCACCGCTGTTTGGCTTAAGTAAACGCCAGGTTCGTAAGGTTGCCGAGCATTTAGGTGCGCCGGCTAAAATTATTCATAAGGCCCCTACTGCCGATCTGGAAACGTTGTCGCCACAGAAAGCCGATGAACAGGCATTAGGGCTAACCTATGACCAGATTGATGATTTTCTCGAAAATAAACCGGTTGCAGCGGAAGTCTCTGAAAAGTTACTGTATATTTATAAACGTACACAACATAAACGTGTACCCATTCCTACTATTTACGATGAGTAAACGACGATGAAAAAAATTGAAGCAATCGTTAAGCCGTTTAAACTCGATGACGTTAGAGAAGCGCTTGCCGATGTGGGTATTGCTGGCATGACAGTGACCGAAGTGAAAGGCTTTGGACGTCAGAAGGGGCATACTGAACTGTACCGGGGCGCTGAGTACCAGGTCGACTTTTTACCAAAAGTAAAAATTGAAATCGTGCTTGATGATGAGCGGGTAGATTTAGCCGTTGAAACTATTCTGAAAGCGGCAAAAACCGGTAAGATTGGTGACGGTAAAATCTTTATTTATTCTGTGGAAGAGGCGATTCGCATTCGTACTTCAGAGCAGGGCGACGAAGCGATTTAAACGCGCTAACGCCAATCTCAACAAAAAAAGGAGTGCCAGGCACTCCTTTTTGTTTTTCCTTTGCAGGGCACTCTGTGGCACAACCTTAGTGGTTGCAGCCGCCCTTGCCGTGAACGTGGCCATGGGCCAGTTCGTCTTCGGTAGGTTCACGTACATCAAGCACTTCAACTTCGAATGATAAAGCAATACCCGCCAACGGGTGGTTACCGTCGATGATCACTTCATCATCTGTTTTTTCTATCACGATAACAGACTGTTCGCCGGCATCGGTGGTAGCGCGAAATTGCATGCCAGGCTCTACATCCATGCCTTCAAACATTGAAGCTGGCACAGCTTGCACCAGATGATCGAGACGTTCACCATAGGCTTTTTCCGGAGCAACGGTGACATCAAACTTTTCACCGGCGGCTTTACCCTGCAGGGCCTCTTCAAGACCACTGATTAAAAAACGACTGCCAAGCAGTGCGGATAATGGCTCTCCACCGGTGGATGAATCAAGCTCGGTACCATCTTCGGTGCTTACGGTGTAGTGCAGGGTTACTACACTGTTTTGCGAAATCTGCATAATCTCTGCCTTTTCGGAGGTTGTAAAAATAAAAAATATACGCCGTGCGCCTTATTTAGAGCGTATACGGCAAGTCACAATGAATCAACTCCAATGCCGGATTAGTTGACAGTCTGAAGGCATCTTCAGAGGTGGTATCATTATTGACGATGGCCAGCAGCCAGGTTTCTTCGCCGAGTACCGCAGTACGCAGGATCGTACCACCAGAGCGCCAGTGTTCGCCAGCCTGCTTCTCCAGTTTGGCACTGGCTATATCATCACAAGCCTGAGGGAGCTTGAATATCATCGCTGCTCGCTTGTTTTTGCCCAGATAACGGGTCCGGGCAACCACTTCCTGACCCATGTAGCAACCCTTGTTAAAGTCGATGGCATCAAGGGCCTGAAGATTCATCATTTGCGGCACGTACTGATTAACCTGTTCTTCACCGGTTAATGCAGGAATGCCGTTGGCAATGTCGAGGGCTGTGGCTGCGGTTTCTTCAAACAGTGCTATTTCGACCTGGCTTACGGCCTCAACAAATGCCTGGGAACTGGCTTTCTTTAAGGCAACGCAATAAGCCCCGTTGGGGTAATCCAGAGCAATACAAAACCCAGCGTCTGACTCGGTCAGTGCCATAGGAGTGTCGGGTAGTGCACTGAAAGTGACTTTCAACAAGGCTGCGGCGTTATCACCCTGAACAAAATAAAAATCAAAGCCATCCGTTTCAGGCGTAATAGCGATCTTTGAAAAGACGCCGTATTTTTTGAGCTGTTCCACCGAAGCCGCTAATCCGCTGCTGCCCGCCAGCAGATAGATTGCTGATGTGGTGTTTGCCACCAGGCTCACACTCCAGCTCTTGCCTTTAAAATCACAGTGGGCACTGCGTCGCGCGGTTGCATCAGCCATCTTGTTAATATCAATGGTTAACTGACTGTGCAAAAACGTTTTGGCATCTTCGCCGGTAACGCTCACACAGGCCATCGACGACAAAGATACGACGAAATTCTCGGGAAAGGCATCCAGTTGAGCGGGAAGCGGGGAATACGGTTGCATAATGATATAAGCGCCTGATGTTTTAAAATTACCTGCAGGTGTATATGAGGGGCAATGGGAGGAAGATCAAGGGGAATTTTATTCACTGTGTCTGCCCGCAGCGGTGAGATATCACTGCTTTCGCCGTCGCAGGCCAAAAACGGACAGACGCGTAGGCTCAGGATGGCCGGGAGCGCTGCATTTACCCGCAGTTTGACTCCTTATGGCCAGTATCAACCTGCATCCAACCATGATATATTTGCCGCCATGACTATTTCACACAATCAACCGGTTATGTTTACTGCAAAACGTTATGCACGATTGAGATGGGCCTGCCGTCGCGGCATGCTGGAGCTGGATGTACTGTTACAGCCATTTGTTGAAGAAGCGTTTAACGATCTGTCTGAACAGGACAAGGAAACCTTCGAACGGTTACTGACCTGTGACGACCCGGATTTGTTTGCCTGGTTTATGGGCCATCAGGCGTGTAACGACCCTGAACTGGCCAGGATGGTCGATACGATTGTCAGCCGGGTTAAAGTATAGCGTTACATTAAACCCGTCTGTGAGTCAGCCAGTTTACCGTTGTTTGCTGGCTGTTGCGGCACTGGGCATCATTGCGGTGTTGGCAAGCTCACTATGGTCGGCTGGCATCACCGGTTTGGTGAGTGTTTGCCTGATCGTATTCTGGCCGTTGTCGGGATTACATCATCCTGAAACCTGGATTGTTGGTGAATCTGGTGAAGGCTATACCCTGTCAGTTAACGGCAAGGGCGATAGCTGGCAAATCAGCCCGCGCTCAAAGCTGCTTCCGTTTGCATTGTATTTAGTTCGGTATTGCCGGCAGTCGCAGCGAAGCCAGTCGGGCTGGCTCTTCCCCTGGCAGGTCAGGGACAAGGACTATCGCAGACTCGCCAGGATTGTGTTTAGGCAAGGACAACTCTGAATGTTAGGACTTTACTTGCAGGCAGGCTTTAAGAAAGCCGCTGCCATTACGCCGTCGACACTAGAAAGTCTGCAGCGAGCCCCGGTACTGTGGCAAACCTTTTTACCCAGTGCCCGCCACTATCGAAAATATTGTAAGTTGGTGGGCTGGGAAAACCCAACCCTGATGCACCCTTTTTACTGGCAGGTACGAGGGCTTTCATTGCAACTGCGCTTACTGGCCCATGCTAAAAGTCCGTTCAAACTGCTCGGGCTGGTGCATCTACAAAACCGGGTGGAGGAGTACGCCGAATGCCGCACCGATATCCCCTGTGAGCTGGTGGCCCGGTTTGGTGTGGTTTACCAGCATCGCTGTGGATTAGCGGTTGAAGTGACCGTGACCGGCAATCAGCGTGGTAAACGGGTGTACAGTGCAACAGGCACTTATCTGATGCAAACCACAGTAAAACCTGGCCCTTTGCCCGCCTATGAAAGTCAGATTGTGGCCCCCGGAGTAAATGCGACAGCCATCGGTTACCTGACCTTTAGCGCCAGGCTGGTGCGACGCTACGCACGCTTGTCTGGCGACGTTAATCCGATTCACCTGAGTACCCTGACGGCCCGCTTATTTGGCTTTAAACGAGCGATTGTGCATGGTATGTACAGTGCAGCTCAGGCGATTTCGACAATGGATAAGCAATCCCCGCTGACCGATGGTACTGTGCGAATTGCGTTTAAACAGCCAATGTTTGTGCCTGCGAAAGCCTCATTGCTGACAGAGCATAACGATGATCAGCTGCGCTTCTCACTGGTATCAAGCGACCGGGAGCAGGGCGAAACCTACTTCACCGGTCACATTGACTGACTGCACCAGCGCGGCAAACTTAATGCTCGAAACTGGTGAGATCACCGGGTTGCGGTGATGTATTGGAAGGCATAGGCGTTAGGATCGATGGCGTTGCTGTGTCGTTCCGTTCGGGGAAGTCCTGGTTATAATGCAGGCCGCGGCTTTCCTTGCGTTGCATGGCACAGCGTACAATCAGTTCTGCAACTGTCACCAGATTACGCAGTTCCAAGAGATTATTACTGACCCGGAAGTTGGAATAGTAATCGCTGATTTCCTGCTCCAGCAGTTTAATCCGGCGAATGGCTCTTTCCAGCCGTTTTGTGGTGCGTACAATGCCTACGTAATCCCACATGAACAGGCGCAGCTCGTGCCAGTTGTGCTGAATGATGACTTCTTCATCAGAGTCGCTGACCTTACTTTCATCCCACGGCAGGATAGACTCCTCAGCCGGTGATTCATCCAGTCGCGACAGAATATGCTCGGCCGCCGAGCGGGCAAACACAATACACTCGAGTAACGAGTTAGAGGCCATTCGGTTTGCACCGTGAAGCCCGGTATAAGCGACTTCACCTACAGCGTAAACGTTGTCGAGATCGGTGCGCGCATTCAAATCCGTCATTACGCCGCCGCAACTGTAGTGAGCCGCCGGTACCACCGGAATGGCTTCGCGGGTGATATCAATGCCCAGTGAGCGGCATTTACGGTAAATGTTGGGGAAATGCTTCACAATGAAGTCGGCGGGTTTATGACTAATATCCAGATACATACAGTCGGCGCCCAGTCTTTTCATTTCGTAGTCGATGGCACGCGCCACTATATCCCGCGGGGCGAGGTCTTTGCGCTCATCAAATTTTTCCATAAACGGCGTGCCGTCGGCGTGCACCAGACAAGCACCTTCACCGCGCAGCGCTTCGGTAATCAGAAAGTTACGCGCCTGGGGGTGAAACAAACAGGTAGGGTGGAACTGGTTAAATTCCATATTAGCGACCCGGCAACCGGCCCGCCACGCCATGGCAATACCATCGCCGCTGGCGATGTCGGGGTTTGACGTGTACTGATAAACTTTGCTTGCGCCCCCCGTTGCCAGGGTAATAAACCGGCTGCGGATCACTTCCACCTGTTCCCGTTTGCGGTTCCACACATACACGCCTTTGCAGCGGTTAGGGTTTTCCTCGCTCTTAATCATATCAATGGCGTTATAACGCTCGAATATGTGAATGTTGGGATGTTGGGAAACCGCCTCATTCAGGGTAATCTGCAGGGCCTCACCGGTTGCATCAGCCGCATGCAGAATACGGCGGAAGCTGTGGCCGCCTTCGCGGGTCAGGTGATAACGGTTTTCACCAGTATCAGATTGCTCCTGGTCGAAGGGCACGCCATGATTAATTAACCATTCCATGGCACTTTTGGCATTTTGAGCGGTAAATCGCACCACGTCTTCATCACACAGATAGGCGCCGGCTTCCAGGGTATCCTCCACATGAGATTCAATGGAGTCGCGTTCGTCAAAGACTGCCGCGATGCCGCCCTGTGCGTAACGGGTTGAGCCCTCGTTACAATCACTCTTGCTCAGCAGAATAATGCGACAATAATTGGCCAGTGATAACGCAAGGCTCATGCCCGCCGCGCCTGAGCCAATAATTAAGACATCACAACTGTGCTCAACGTTGGCGTCGGCAGGTTGTTCTGGTGTTACAGATGAAGAAGCATTTGAATTCATGTAATGTAAGGGTCACAATGCGTGATTTTCGGAAAGTCTAATCAAACTCGGCGCAAACGTAAAAGAATAAACGCCTCTATTCGTTATTTTGGCAATTATTTTACCGGTATTCTGGGTGTTTAGCTTAATAAAAGAAAAAAAGATCATATTCTTTGCGAACTTTTTAAAATACGTGAAGTCTACTCAAGTGCTTGCATGAGCTATTTGGAAATTAGTCGGTAGGAGAAATGGCTCGAATGAGCGAGCAGATAACTGATCAACAGTTGGTTGAACGTGTCCAGCAAGGCGATAAGAACGCGTTTAATCTGCTGGTAACGCGCTATCAGCATAAAGTGATGCACCTGGTTTCGCGTTATGTGAAAAATACCGGTGATGTGGCGGATGTCACGCAGGATGCGTTTATTAAAGCGTATCGGGCGTTACCCAATTTCAGGGGCGACAGCGCATTTTACACCTGGTTATATCGCATAGCGGTGAACAGCGCCAAAAATTATTTGGTGGCTATCGGGCGTAAACCGCCCGCGAGTGATGTCGATGCTGAAGAAGCGGACTATTATGATGGCAGTGATGCGTTAAAGGAGCATTCATCTCCTGAACGCAGCGTACTGTCGGATGAATTGGAGGCGACTTTGTTTCGCGCAATGGAGAAATTACCTGACGATTTACGGATGGCAATTACGTTGCGGGAGATCGAGGGGCTGAGTTACGAAGAAATTGCAAATGTAATGGCTTGTCCTGTAGGAACGGTGCGTTCCAGGATATTCAGAGCACGGGAAGCTATTGATAAGGTCATTCAACCATTACTTGAAACCTGATATTGAGCTTTGGGCCCGGGATCAGGTACAGTAGATTTTGACAAGGTTGCCTTATAACGATGAAAAGTAATACAGGCGTAACCAGGAAAAGTACTTTATGACGCAGCAACACGAAAAATTATCGGCTTTTATGGACGGCGAACTCGATGACAACGGGTTTGTTGACAGCATTAAAAACGATAGTGAATCACTGGCAAAATGGCGTAGCTACCATGTAATCCGTAGTGGCTTACGGAAAGAAGCGTCAGTCATGCCGGAGTTCGACATTACTGCCCAGGTTGCCGCCGCGCTTGAGCAGGAACCTACAGTGTTAGCGCCGAAGTCTAAATGGAAATCACTTCCGGTCGTTAACAAGGTGGTGCCATTACTTCGCCAGTCAGGACAGCTTGCCGTTGCAGCATCCGTGGCTGCCGCAGTGATTCTGGGCGTACAGCAGGTCAACCAGCAACCAGCCGCGGACGAACCGTTTACGACGTTCCAGACGCCGGTTATTCCGGGGATGCCACAAACAGGTATGGCGCCGGTTAGCCTCGAGCAAAGTAACATTGTGCCGAACAATCGTGCAGATGACACTGATGCGTTATTACAAAAGCGTCGTCAGATTAATGCGCTGCTTGCCGATCACGAACAGCAACTGAAGCTGAAGCAGGCGGAAGAGCAATCTCAACAGGCCACGGAATCTGAACCTAATCAGCCTTAATCACTATGCAAGCATTATTTGACGTAAAGCAACGCACTGCCAGGGCAGTGCGTTTGTTGTTTCTAACTACCCTAATTTCCTGTGTCCCTGCCACTCTTGTCGCCCAGGAAGACAGCCCGGCTCCTGAGCCGGAAGCGGATCAATCAGAAGCGGCAGGTGCAAAGCTTCAGCGCCAGAATCTGAACGGATTAGAATGGCTGGAGCGACTGGCTGAAATTAACCGTAAATCCAATTTTGAAGTCTCTTTTGTACTGACCAGAGCTGGCCAGGAAATGACTCCCTATCTATGGCGCCATGCCGTGCTCGAAGATGGACTGGAGGCCGAGCAGCTCAACCTGCAAAACGGACCCGGCCAGGAAATGATTCGCCTGGGCAACGTCGTCAGTGTCTTTGAACCTGACGTTCAGCCTTACAGTATTTATGCCAGCGCTATCAGTGGTCCGCTACCCAGCGATTTATTGTACAACCCGTCAGCACTGGCTGATGCCTATCAGTTTATTACGATTGGCCGCACCCGGGTTTCCGGCCGCGCCGCTCAGCAATTACGTATCGTCAGTCGCGATAACAAACGTTATAATTACCAGGTCTGGCTGGATGAAGAAACCGGCATGTTACTCAAGCTGGATATGGTGGATTTACAGGGGTCGTTGCTGGAGCAAATTCAGGTCACTGCAGTGAATGTTAGTGAACAACCTTCGTCGTATTTTTCCAGGATCAATCGGCAGGCTTTGCCCGGTGCAGTAGCCATGACACCCAAACCCCGCCAACACCAGTGGGAAGTCAAGTTTTTGCCCGTAGGTATGGAAGAAATCAAACGTGAAACCCGGCGACTGGCTATGACCGGTCAGGTGGTAGAGTACAAACTGTTCAGTGATGGGATGGTAGATGTATCGGTGTACGTGCAGCCTGCTCAGGACTCGCTCGACTCAGATGTTGTGTTACGCCATTCAACCAACACATTTTTATCGTTATCCAATGGTCAGGTGCAAATCACCATTATTGGTAAAATTCCGCCTCAAACCGCTTATGAGATAGCCCACTCCATTGGCGCGGCGGGAGAGTAAGTCAATGATTACCGAGACGGCTACTGTCATTGGCGTGGAAGAAGATCTGGTCACAGTCAGTGCCTCCGTGA
The DNA here is from genome assembly GCF_913058315.1 of uncultured Alteromonas sp. Lineage (GTDB taxonomy): Bacteria > Pseudomonadota > Gammaproteobacteria > Enterobacterales > Alteromonadaceae > Alteromonas. The sequence continues at coordinate 46,952 of NZ_CAJXQY010000013.1, forward strand.
AGACCGGTTGCAGTCAGTGTCAGGTGAGCGATGATTGTGGTACCAGTGCGGTAGCCAAAGCTTTTACCCCCCGTACGCAAACGCTGACAATGCGCAGCCCTTTGTCGCTCAAAGCGGGAGACCGGGTGATCATTGGCATTCCGGAGCAAAAAGTCCTGCTGGCTTCCTGGCTGGTTTACATCATGCCGCTGGTTACACTGATTGGCGGCGTAATAGGACTGAACCAACTGACAGACTGGCATGAACTGACGGTGTTTGCCCTGTCAGTGCTGCTATCAGCAGGCAGTGTGCGGTTAGTGTCTGGTTATCTGGCACGGGCTAAAAACGCCCGGTTTGAGCCGGTCATCGTTAATCGGGTTACCGATAAATCACACCCTGCATAGCGCTGCGGTGTGCTGTTTGCACGCCGTGACGATGAATTGTTGCTGTGATATTCGCTTTTAGCGCAATAAGTAGGTAAAATCCGCACCCTTAAAGGTGTCTGGCTGAACACGTCACAGTAATCGTTTATCACCCGCCAGACGTATAATCGTAAAAATTTGCAGGTAATTTCCAAGCATTATGCAGCATAAGCACATTCGCAACTTCTCTATTATTGCGCACATTGACCATGGTAAGTCGACCTTATCAGACCGTCTGATCCAACATTGTGGTGGACTGACCGAACGTGAAATGGCAGCACAGGTTCTTGACTCCATGGATCTGGAAAGAGAGCGGGGAATTACCATCAAAGCGCAAAGTGTGACCCTTGATTATAAAGCCCGTGATGGTGAAACTTACCAGTTGAACTTCATTGATACGCCCGGCCACGTAGATTTCAGTTATGAAGTTTCCCGTTCGTTGGCGGCCTGTGAAGGGGCGCTGCTGGTGGTTGATGCCGGGCAGGGCGTTGAAGCGCAAACCGTCGCCAACTGCTATACCGCCATCGATATGGACATGGAAGTGGTGCCGATACTGAATAAAATCGACTTGCCGCAAGCCGAGCCTGAGCGCGTAGCAGAAGAAATTGAAGATATTATTGGTATTGATGCTATTGAAGCCGTGCGTTGCTCGGCCAAAACCGGCATTGGTATTGAAGATGTGCTGGAAGTTATTGTTAAGCAGATCCCACCGCCGGAAGGGGCTCTTGATGTGCCGCTTAAAGCGCTGATTGTTGATTCCTGGTTTGATAACTATCAGGGCGTGGTCTCTTTGGTGCGTATCGTTGAAGGTGAACTGCACGTTAAAGACAAGATCCAGATCATGTCAAACGGACAGGTGCATCAGGCCGATAAAATTGGTGTCTTTACCCCTAAACCGCTGGAACGAAAGGTGTTAAGAGCTGGTGAAGTAGGCTTTATTATTGCCGGTATTAAAGAAATTCACGGTGCCCCTGTGGGCGATACCATCACCACGGCCAAGGCCCCTGCTGATAAAATGTTACCGGGCTTTAAAAAAGTCAAACCACAGGTTTATGCCGGTCTGTTCCCGGTAAGCTCTGATGACTATGAAGATTTTCGTGATGCACTGGCCAAACTGAGTCTGAATGATGCCTCATTGTTCTATGAGCCGGAAAGCTCTGCTGCCCTTGGGTTTGGTTTCCGGGTAGGCTTTTTGGGCATGCTGCACATGGAAATTATTCAGGAACGCCTGGAGCGAGAATACGATCTGGATCTTATTACCACGGCACCTACGGTAAACTACGAAGTACTTAAAACCGATGGTACCGTAATGCAGGTGGATAACCCTTCAAAGCTCCCGGCAGTCAACGACATCGAAGAAATTCGCGAACCTATGGTTGAGGCTAATATTCTGGTACCTCAGGAGTACCTGGGTAGTGTGATCACCCTGTGCGTTGAGAAGCGCGGTAATCAGACCAATATGAGTTACCATGGTAAACAGGTTGCGGTAACCTACGAATTGCCCATGGCAGAAGTGGTTCTGGACTTTTTTGACCGGTTAAAGTCTACCAGTCGCGGTTTCGCATCGCTGGATTACAACTTTAAGAAGTTTGTATCCTCAGACATGGTACGACTGGATATCATGATTAACGGTGAACGGGTAGATGCCCTGGCAGTAATTACCCACCGTGAAAATGCACAGTACCGAGGCCGCGATCTGGTGGAAAAACTACGTGAATTAATTCCGCGTCAGATGTTTGATATCGCTATCCAGGCCGCCATCGGTAACCACATTATTGCCCGCAGCACTGTGAAACAATTGCGGAAGAACGTTATTGCCAAGTGTTATGGTGGTGACGTGAGCCGTAAGAAGAAACTGCTGCAGAAGCAAAAGGAAGGTAAAAAACGGATGAAGCAAGTGGGTAATGTGGAACTGCCACAGGACGCCTTCCTTGCAATACTTAAGGTATCTAAGTAATGGCGAATTATTTTTCAATCTTGTTAGTGATTTTAACCCTGGGTTCAGGATTAATCTGGCTGGTGGATGCAATTGCTTTTGCGCCCAAAAGGAAAGCCCGGGGAGTCACCTTATCCGGCAACGGTGAATCGGCCTTACCGCCCGAGGAAAAACTGCCTTATATCGTTGATACGGCACAGCAAATTTTCCCGGTTATCGCATTCGTGCTGGTACTGCGCTCTTTTTTGTATGAGCCGTTTCAGATCCCGTCAGGCTCCATGATGCCAACGTTACTGGTAGGGGATTTTATCCTGGTTGAAAAATATGCCTATGGCTTAAAAGACCCTGTATTCCGCCATAAGTTTATCGAAACCGGCGCTCCGGAACGTGGTGACGTAGTCGTTTTCAAATATCCCGAGGAACCAAGTATAGACTATATTAAGCGCGTTGTTGGGATGCCGGGCGACACGGTTATTTACCGCGACAAGCAGGTTTTCATTAAGCCAGCCTGCGATAAAGGCCAGAACTGTGCAGAATTTAAAGCCATGCCACAACAATTCGTTAGCAGTGGTGACTTTGTCCAAAACCTGGCCCCCCTGAAACGTATCACTGAAACGCTTGGTGAAGTAGAACACGACATTCTACAGCATCCGATTTCAGAAGCCCATCCGTCCAAATTTTACACCCAGCCAGGTACAAAGATGAACGAGTGGATTGTGCCAGAGAACCAATACTTTGTACTGGGTGATAATCGTGATAACAGCCGTGACAGCCGCTACTGGGGCTTCGTGCCGGATGAAAATCTGGTGGGTAAAGCCGTGGCTATCTGGATCAGCTTTGAATTTGATCGCGCACCTGACAGCTGGTTGCCTTCCTGGGTGCCTTCAGGCGTTCGATTTAGCCGGGTAGGTGGCATTCACTAATGATCGGTATCGATCGCTATGCCAGATTATCACAACGACTGGGGTACCAGTTCAGCAATGTTGAGTTACTACAGCAGGCGCTGACTCATCGAAGTGCGGCGAAACAACATAATGAACGCCTTGAGTTTTTGGGCGACGCAGTGCTTGGCATGGTAGTCGCTCAGGCCCTGTTTAAACGCTTTCCGACTGTACCCGAAGGTAAGCTGACGCGCATGCGTTCCACCCTGGTAAAGGGTGACACGCTGGCAGAGCTTGGCCGTGAGGCAGACGTTGGCGAACTATTAAAACTGGGACCCGGAGAGCTTAAAAGCGGTGGTCACCGGCGCAGTTCGATTATTGCCGATGCGATGGAAGCCATTTTGGGGGCTATTTACCTGGAAGCCGGCCTGGACACTACCGCAGACGTTATTCTGCGACTGTGGCAGAGCCGCATCGAAAAACTCGATCCGAACGAGCATCCAAAAGACGCGAAAACCCGCCTGCAGGAGTTTTTGCAATCCCGCAAACTGCCATTACCGGTATATGAAGTGGTAGACATCAGCGGCAAGGATCATGACCAAACTTTTGTGGTGCACTGTCAGATTGACTCATTGGGTAACCCCATGAAAGGGACGGGCACCAGTCGGCGTAAAGCCGAACAACAAGCCGCACGGAACGCGCTGGAGAAACTAGAAAATGACTGACCAGCCGATTCCTGAGCTGCCAGAAGCCAACACCCGCTGCGGATTAGTTGCCATTGTTGGCCGCCCCAATGTAGGCAAGTCCACCCTGTTAAATCGTCTGCTCGGCCAAAAAGTGAGTATTACCTCACGTAAGCCACAAACCACCCGGCACCGTATTTTAGGTATTGATACCGAAAATGATTGTCAGACGGTTTATGTAGATACTCCGGGTTTACACAGCGAAGAAAAACGTGCAATCAACCGCTTAATGAACCGCGCAGCCACCAGTTCGCTGGGGGAAGTGAGCCTCATACTATTCGTAGTGGAAGGGACGCGCTGGACCAGCGACGATGAATTGGTGCTGTCCAGAGTACAACAGTCCGGTTTGCCTTGTATCCTGGTGGTTAACAAGCAGGATAAGGTGGCCGAACCGGAGGCCTTAATCGTCCATTTGCAGGTGTTGGCGCAAAAACATCAGTTCGAGGAAATTATCCCACTGAGCGCGAAACAAGGTAAACAGGTTGAAGTTCTGCGCGATTTGGTTCGTCAACGTCAGCCCGCCAGCGAGTTTTATTTTCCGGAAGACTATATTACCGACCGCTCAAGCCGGTTTATGGCAGCCGAAATTATTCGCGAAAAACTTATGCGTTACACCGGTGATGAGTTGCCCTATTCAACCACGGTTGAAATTGAACAGTTCAAGCTGGGTGAAAACGGCGTATACCGGATAAATGGCCTGATCCTGGTGGAACGTGAAACGCAAAAACGCATGGTGATCGGAAAAGGCGGTAAACACTTAAAAACCATAGGTGAGCAGGCGCGACTGGATATGGAACGACTGTTCGACAATAAGGTTTTTCTCGAACTGTGGGTGAAAGTGAAGTCGGGCTGGGCCGACGATGAACGAGCACTGCGTTCGCTCGGTTATGGTGAAGATTAAGTAAGCAGGTGACAGGTATGAGTATTGCTGATATGCGTCGTCAGTACAGTCAGGGGCATTTAACCGACAACGACTTAACTGATCATCCGGTAGAGTTATTTAAGCAATGGCTGGGCGCGGCAATTGATGCGGGTATCCCGGATCCTACCGCCATGACGGTAGCCACGGTAGATGCTGACGGTCAGCCATCTCAGCGGATCGTGTTGCTTAAAGATTACGACCACGAAGGCTTTGTGTTTTACACCAACCTGGGCAGCCGTAAAGCCAAAGAGCTCAGTGAGAATCCGCGTATTTCGTTGCATTTTCCGTGGTTTTTCATGGAGAGACAGGTGCGTATTTGTGGCACGGCAGAGAAGCTTACCACGGCGCAAAACGCCAGATACTTTTTATCCCGGCCAAAAGATTCACAGCTGGCCGCCTGGGCATCACAACAAAGTCAGCCGATCTCCAGCCGCGAGCTGCTGATGACTCAATTTCATCAGATGAAAGAGAAATTTGCTAAGAAAGAGATCCCGCTACCGGATTTCTGGGGCGGTTTCAGGGTTGTTCCCCATCAAATTGAATTCTGGCAGGGCGGAGAAGATCGCTTACACGACCGCTACGAATACACCAAACAGGCCGATAACCGCTGGGTCACTCAGCGCCTCATGCCTTAGCCTGACGGTGACTGATGATTGACTCACACTGCCATCTGGATCTCCCTGAGTTTGAACCAGACTGGCAGGACGTGCTGCACAGAGCGCTTGAAAATGGCGTTCAGCGAATATTGCTGCCGGGAACGACTCAGGCAGGCTGGCAACGCCAGCACAAAATGGCCGCTGAACATGAGCAGCTCGATGTCGCTTTTGGCTGGCACCCTTATTTCTTTCCCGATAACCCCAAGCAGGCAATCAATGCGCTGCGAGAATGGCTACAAGCTACCACCATTGCCCCGCTAGCGATTGGTGAAATTGGCATAGACGGTGCTGTTGAAACGCCCGTAGATGAGCAGCAGACATTCTTTGAGGCGCAACTGCAACTGGCCAACGAGTGGCAATTGCCGGTGATCCTGCATCATCGCCGTTCCCACCATTTGTTACTTGAGTCGTTAAAGCGATGCCGCTTTCAGCACGGCGGTGTGGTGCATGCTTTTTCTGGCAGTGAGCAGGTAGCACAGCAGTATATTGAAGCCGGATTTAAGCTGGGGATTGGTGGCACCATTACCTATTCAAGAGCGCAAAAGACCCGGCAAACCGTGGCGGGCATACCGCTAGACCACCTGTTGCTGGAGACCGATGCGCCGGATATGCCGATGGCAGGCCGACAAGGCGTTCGCAACGAACCTCAATTTATTGGTGAGGTTGCCAACACCCTGGCCGAACTAAAAGGCGTTACCCTGGCTGAAGTGGCTGAGCGCACTTCGGCTAACTACTTTGATTTATTTGGTTCCCGCACCCACTGTAAATAACCAATCACCTGATTATCCTGTTCAACAGGTATCATTGCGCTGGTGCGAAGCGGCTCTTCTCTCATCAGTTGCGGTAATAGCGTTTTAATGCCTTGCTGGGCTAACCGATCGCCGGTTACTGAGAAAACAGTCGCCCGCAGGATGTGCTCATCCTCGGCCATGCTGGCCAGTATACGATCCATTTCCGCCTGATTAAGGCTTGCCACTGCGGGGCGAATGAGCCGCACATAATGATGCCCCAGGGGATCCTCTGCAGAGGATAAGTGGCCGGATTGTGAGGTTACGGCAACCATCGCGGCAATGCACAGACCGGTTATCAGCATGGTCATAATAATAAGCCGGTGGGCAGTAGAGAAGGTAATACGGCGCAATGCAATGCCTTTTTTAAGATTAAAAATGTGCAACTTAGTCTAACTATGCATTTCCCAAACGCTGACTATCCGTTAGGATCGGGTTATTCGCTAACTCAAGTAATGAGAACCCGGCCCTTGGAATTAACAACGCTTAGTACAGAACAATTAACCAGTGCAGCTTTTCTTACCGCTGCGTTGGCAGAATATCAGAATCTTCGTTGGGATCAATCCTACACCAGCCTGGCCGCTCAGGCACACCAACAATCACCTCAGCAACTTATTGTTTGTGCGCCGGCACTCACGCTGGAACAGCTTGCTGTGATTGCCCAACGCCTGTCACCGGCCATTAAACTGGGAAGTTTTACATTACACCCTCACAGTGGTTTGCTCGCGCAAAGTACCGTCTGTTTTGACGTGGAATCAGTGGATGCTGATCCGCGGGCGATTCATGATTTGACTGACGCGGCAGCGCAGGCTTGTCATTGTGAAGTCGCTTTGCGAGGCGTTACCCCTCGATTATCTGAGCCAGGGCTGCTGGTGATGGACATGGATTCAACGGTGATCCAAATTGAGTGTATTGATGAAATCGCCAAGCTCGCGGGCCTGGGTGAGCAGGTGGCCGCCGTGACAGAAAAAGCCATGCGCGGCGAGCTCGATTTTGCTGAAAGCCTGCGTTCACGGGTGGGCTGTCTGAGTGGCGTGGAAGTTAGTCAGCTGAAACAAATTCGCGACAGTATTCCGTTAATGCCCGGGCTGCAAAATTTATTGGCTGTGTTAAAGCGGCATGGCTGGAAAATTGCCATTGCATCGGGCGGCTTTACCTATTTTGCCGGCTATCTGGAAAATCGTCTCGGGCTGGATGCTTCCCGGGCTAATGTGCTTGAGGCGCAGGATGGTAAACTTACCGGCCACGTGGTAGGCGGTATTGTGGATGCACAGATTAAAGCGGAAACCGTGCAGGAACTGGCTCAGCGCTGGGATATCCCGCTTACGCAAACGGTGGCCATGGGCGACGGAGCTAACGACCTGAAAATGATGGGGGTAGCGGCGCTAGGGGTGGCGTTTGAAGCGAAACCTGTGGTGAATGCTCAGGCCGATGTCGCCATTCGATATTCAGGCCTGGATACCTTGCTGGCTTATTTAGGTTAGCCGGTTTAGCTTTTCAGTAACGCCTTGATGCCGCCAGGCTCAATGGCGTGCTGACTGGGTGTTTTTTGATTATCGGCAATTCTGTGTTCATCAAAACCAAACCGCAGTAACACCTGGTCGGTTATATCCACCGCATGTACGCAAGCACCGATACTCCACAAACGTTCTTCCAGCTCCTTCGCGCGGTGAATTGCGTAAACGCCGATATAGTTTATTTCCGATTGCAGCATTTCCAGATCGGGTTTACCGGTCACCGTTACAGTAACCGTCATGGCAATGAACTGACCAGTTGTCAGGGCATTTTCGATAAACTGCTGGCGTGATTCTTCTGAACTGAAGCGGTGCTCATAGCGAGCGTCGATGGCATCGGCAGGTTCTTTCTCAGCTGGTCGGAAGGCGATAAAAATTTCGCGGGTAACCGGTTGATGCTCTGTTTTAACCTGTTTGATAGCGTGTTGGATAAAGGGCGAGTCGAGGGTGCGATCGCGAAAGAACACTTCAAGGTTCATTTTGCGCTGTTCGGCAAAATGACTGAACAGGGTTTTTAAGCGCGGATTGGCGTCTTTGCCCAGCACGCCAACCTGGGGTAAATAGCGTCCGCTGATTTTTGATAATACAAACGCCAGTGTTGACGGTGTTTTGGCATTGATACAGCGTAAAGCATGGCCAATGCCTGGGATTTCTTCTTCATCGGGATAAGTTTTCAGTGACGATTTATTACTTTTGATCAACTCGGTAAAGAAGCGGCGTGCCGGCAGGCCATCATCACCCGCAACGGATCGCACATGAAGCACGTTTTTATCGCCACTGATGTGAACTACCCGGTAGTGCAAATTACTGACGTCAAATTTGCTGGTCAGCTCCTGTAATTTGGGCAGACTGACCATGACCCGCATATTCAGATCGCCATGATACTCACCATCGATTTCTATGCGCAGACCATTAATGGAGATATCTTCACTGATACCGTTAATCGTTTGTCCTCTGGCCACCACCTGAACCGCAGTACGCAGCAGGTAGCGGGTTTCCATGCGCTGTTCCTGGAACTTATAACGGAAGGCTTTAATTTCGCCTGGCGGGCGATTGCGCGCATGGCCAAAGAGCTTTAACGCCTTTAACTGAGCGCGGTCAATTTTAACCTGACTAAACTGCAGTTGTTCACGGTCAGAGGTAATATCGGTGACCTGCACCGCATAGGCCAGGTTTTGCAATCTCGCCATCAGGCGAGGGGCGGGCCTGGCATTCTGGCGCTTCACTTTGGTGCCCACATCGTCGGGTAACGACAGCGGGGCATAGGCATCTTTGGCGGATACTTTCACTATGCCGACTTTGAAAACACGCCAACTGACTTTTCTGGAGCCAAAGCCAATGAATAAGTCACTAAGCGCCGGGTGCCGGGCCAGTTCGTCGCTGGACGCCGAGTAAAAATAGACCTTGCCGTTCTGGATATGATTAAAGCTGTAGACATACAGCGCGGGCGATTCGTGTTTACTTTGAATTAATTGTTTTAAGCGGTCACCGGTCAGTAAATACCCCAGGCGTAATTCATCTTCTTCGTCGTTCCAGTAACTGAGGATATGACGGTTTAAATCGTTGGCCATGGCAAAGCGTGCCCGTGCTCGGCCTTCCTTTACTTCGATAAACACCGGTAGAGAAGGGCAGCTGGGCGAAAAATATTGTTCACAGGACTTATTGATTATGGCGTCTATGGTGTTATCCATATTGACTTTGTAACGCCGTTTATTGCCGTGGATAAACTTATCGATAAATTGATCGAAATGGCCATTCGGGGCATCCTGCAACCGTTTCATTTGCAGAAACTGAAATTCCTTTTTACGGGAAATGCTGACTACCTGATATTTGATAGCCATTTTCTTGTCCAGCGAGTATTCGGTTTCCAGGCCGCGGAAATAAACGCCAATCTTTTCTCCGGGCTTAAAGAGCTGCTCTTTGGAAAGCTTGATTTTCATGCCTTTGATGGAAATATCCACGCTGGTTGCCCGCAGGCTATTATTGGTCTCGGTAAACACTTCCAGCGACACGGCAAAGTTCATGCGCTCTTCGTTACGCTTTGCATAGCTCAACAGGTTGATATTAGGCACATCAAACTGAGAAACACTATTACTGGTTTTATCCGGTATTTCGACGTCCTGTTCGTTGCGGGCCTCGGCCTTTTCGCGGATCACGCGAAAATTGTTTTCTGTGGCCAGTACCGCCTCGTAGACACCAAAAGAGTATAAGCCGAACATTCGTACCTGTTGTTCGAACACCTCAATGGCTACATCGTCCAGGTAATGTTTGATTCCGTCGTATTCATACAGTCGGCACTCACCATCTACCTGACCGCGCAAATCGATTGCCCGCATACAGGGGCGCGCCAGACGCTTTACTTCCATTTTTATCAGAAAGCGCTTTTCTTTGGGAACATGCGACGCAACCTGCTGAAGCACCTGATTGAACTCAGGTTCTTTCACCATCGGTTTAAGTTGTTCTATTATTTGCGCGTACTGCGATAAATCCTGATTCATGCGAGGTTTTGCTGTGTCCCTGACGGCTTTTTAGTATATTAACGACTTATCGGCAAAATAACTGACTACATTAACGTGGAGGTAATTCTGCTGTTCCCTAAGTGATGAGTTCTGTAAACAGAAGCACATCCTTGTTAACGAAATCATAATACTTATATTTGCAGAAACCAATTGATTTATGGCGAAACGAAAAACAGCTTTTGTATGCTCTGATTGTGGCGCGGAATTCCCGCGCTGGCAGGGCCAGTGCAGCGAATGTAAAGCCTGGAATACCATTTCGGAGTTTGTGGTAAGTCCGGCTAAATCTCCGGCCAAAGGGAGCTTTGCCGGTTATGCCGGTCAGACCCACAGTCAGATTCAGACCCTCAACGAAATTAACGTTGAGGACTTACCTCGTTTTAGCTCTGGTCTCAAAGAGCTCGACCGGGTGCTGGGTGGGGGGATCGTACCCGGTTCGGCAATTTTAATTGGTGGCTCACCGGGCGCCGGGAAAAGTACCCTGTTGCTGCAGGTCATGTGTTTGCAGGCCAGTACTAAATCAGCGTTATATGTTACCGGCGAAGAATCACTGCAACAGGTAGCCATGCGCGCCAGGCGACTCGGGTTACCCGATGATAAACTCATGATGCTGGCCGAAACCAATGTTGAAATGATTTGCGAACTCGCTTTAAAGCAAAAGCCGCAGATCATGGTTATCGACTCCATTCAGGTGATGCATGTATCTGATGTTCAGTCGGCCCCGGGCAGTGTTTCTCAGGTGCGGGAAAGCGCGGCTTATCTGACCCGCTTTGCCAAACAGCATCACATTGCAATGTTCATCGTTGGCCATGTGACCAAAGATGGCAGCCTGGCCGGGCCAAAAGTGCTGGAACACTGTATTGACTGTTCAATGATGCTGGAAGGTGAAAGTGACGGTCGGTTCAGAACCCTGCGCAGTCATAAAAACCGCTTTGGCGCAGTCAATGAGCTGGGCGTTTTTGGCATGACGGATAAAGGCGTAAAGGAAGTCGGAAATCCCTCCGCTATTTTTTTAAGTCGCAGCGACAGCCAGGCGCCGGGCTCGGTAGTAATGGTTATCTGGGAGGGGACCCGGCCCTTGCTGGTTGAGATCCAGGCGCTGGTTGATTACTCGCAGCTGAATAACCCGCGACGAGTCACTGTGGGGCTGGAACAAAACCGCTTAGCCATGTTGCTGGCGGTGATGCATCGCCACGGCAATGTGCAGATGAACGATCAGGATGTCTTTGTTAACGTGGTGGGCGGTGTCAAAGCTGTCTCTTATACACATCTGACGCTGCCGACGAATAGAGAGGTG
>NZ_CAJXQY010000014.1 GCF_913058315.1 uncultured Alteromonas sp.
AGAAGCAACTTCATCGTTGGCCCAGCTTAGTGAGCAATGGTCGATAATAATATACTGTTGATTGCGGGCAGTGAGGGCATCCCCCTCGCCCTGCCAGTGCCCGGGTCTAAAGCGCAGGTAACGCAGAATAACCTGATTGGCTTTAATGGATGTCTGAGCACCAGTGATCACAATGCCAACCGGTGATGTCTGGCCAAGCACCGTAATATTATCGTGTTTAATCTCCAGTTCCGCGTTAAGGTGAATAACGCCGGACACCGCAAACTCTACAATGCGCGGCCCCTTCTGCTTGAACGCATGGCGTAAAGTGCCTGGTTGGGGTGAATCAGGATCATCTGCCAGCGAGGTCACAATATAGCGCTCTCCCCCCTTGCCGCCCTGGGTGAACTGGCCAAATCCCAGCGCGCCATCGAAGGCCACATTAGTTTGCGCCCGGCAGGCGTCAATCTGGCCCAGCAGCATAATGATAGAGAGTATCCCGATGACAACCTTCATTCTGCTTTCTCCTGCCCATTTTCGCGTAAAAATCCACTGTCACAGGGCGCGCCTGCGTTTTTCAGTACGTTGACCACCTTTATGCCACCGGTAGCATTTTTAAAAATACACTACCCCATAAAAATTAACAAGTAGTTAACCAATATGTCATATCGACACTTGCTGACATTTCTCAGTTTTATTCTGCTTTACCAACTTGTTATTTATATCAATGTGCAAAGTAGCGCGTTATCCGCTCTAAAAGCTAACTCCCAGGCGTCGCTATTGTCAGTCACTCGCGCGCGTTCTTTATTTTACGTAACATAGATCAGAGTGTTAGGTTCCTTGTTATAACCATTTTAACTGAACAATTCAGCAGCACCTGCGTATGCATTCGTTTAACCGATAAGGAATTCATCATGATTAGCCGCAGGTCTTTTCTCAATGCGGCGGCAGCGGGCGCTGCTTCTCTTGCCGCAGGCTCTGCATTGGCAAGTACCCGGACATCCTCTTTAAACCTGCCACCACTGCTTCCGCAATCGGCCACAAATGCCGCTGGGCGTTGGCAGCCTGCTTTTCGCTTTGGCCTGGGCGGCGCGCCTATTGGCGGCTCGGTGGGTATTCCGGTATCCGATGCGGATGCATTAACCAGCACCGAAAATGCCTGGAATGCCGGCACACGCTTTTTCGATACCTCGCCCTGGTATGGTCTGGGCCTCAGTGAACGACGTTTTGGCATGGCATTGCATCGCAAACCCCGCGATGAATATATACTTTCCACAAAAGTTGGCAGAATACTCAAAGCAGCTCCCGAGGCGCCAGAGACAGCATGGGCGTGAGCTCTATCGACCTGGTCTTTATCCACGACCTGTCGCCGGATAACGGTGATATAAACGGGCGTTACGATACACTGCTGAAGCAGGCCATCGAAGGCGCTATGCCCGAGTTGTCGAAGATGCGCGATGAAGGCTTAATAAAAGGCTGGGGCATGGGAGTAAATACGTTGCCGCCAATTCTGGCAGCCAATGAACATGCCGACCCCAACGTCCATCTTGCAGCGTGTCAATACACACTGATGGACCACCGCGAATCGCTGCAAAAGCTGTTTCCCAGCTGTGCCGATATTGGCGCCACGATTGTGGTTGGCTCCCCCCTGAATAACGGTTTTCTGGCCGGTGCCGAACGCTACAATTATGGTAGTACCATTCCTGAAGGCTTTAAGCAGAAACGAAGTAAGATGAACGAAATTGCGCAGCGCTATGGGCTGGATTTACACACCGCAGCATTACAGTTTTGTGCGGCGCCAGACATTGTTAGCAGTGTTATCCCGGGGGTCCGCAAACCCCATCAGCCGGCAGAGAATGTTGCATCAATGAATGTCCCAATCCCCGCTGATTTCTGGGCAGAAATGAAAGCTGAAAACCTGATAGCCAGCGACGCGCCGGTGTAACCGCTAGCGTAATGATATGCCAGCCGGCTTCGGGGCCGGACTGGCTACTCGATACCAACGATTCTCGCATCCACAATCATGACCGCGTTAGGCCCTATTGCGCCACTGTTGCCGCGTTTTCCCCACGCCAGCTCAGGTGGAATGACAAACTCAAAACGAGCACCTACATTCATTAGCTGAAAGCCTTCCTGCAAACCTTCGATGGCTTCGCTGACCGCATACTCTTCGGGCAGTCCTTTTTTGTAGGTATCATCAATAACACTGCCATCGCCAAGCTTGATCCGTTGATGAACCTTAACCCGGTCCTGCATCGTTGGCTGGGCACCATCAGCGTCTTCAATAATGCGATACAGTAAACCCGAAGGAAGCACGGTGACATCCTGTCGCTGCTGAAATTTAGTCAGCACTTCCTCAGTGAGGTTTTTATTGCTGCCACGGGACCCTTTCGATTGTTTTCTTTTTGCCATAATAAAACCTGAAAAGCCGGTCTGGATGACCGGCTTTGTTATACCAATCCGCATAGAAGTTTACCCTCTCAGAGTGAGGCAAAACGACTTAGATCACGACGCGTTCTCTGCGGCATAGTTATTCTATGTCCAGAGGGCGCAACACAGATGTAAGTCGTTTTGGCCACTCCCTTTGGGCAATGCTGTCAGGCTTTCTGCCGTTGTTACGCTTGCTTGATTTGGAACCACCAAACCTGTGCAACCAAGCCTAGCCAGAAAGCCTGACAGTCTTGCTGAGTGGGCAAACTTCTATGCGGATTGGTATTATTATCTAACCACCTCGCTTACTCGGCGAGTAAAAGAATACCGTAAACGCCGCCGGCCATTGAGTCCGGCACTGCTTCAAAGCGGATCACCAATGACTCTGCCGCTTTCATCGCTTCAGTTAACGGATAGTCGACATGATAGAAGTCACTTTCCGGCGTTCCGACCGGTAGTGCTACCTGAGCCAGCGTTTCACCGTTAATCAGAATTCGGAACTGACGGTCGGTATCGTCTTTTGAATAACTGATTTGTAATGTTTCAGCCCGTAATCCGGGATTAGCTAAGCGATACTGGAAGTAGCCGCTGGCATGGCGCCAGTGCCGCCCCTTATAAACACCTGATTCTGAGCTTTCACTCTTAAAATCATGCTCAACTTCCGGTTGCTGCTCACCCGGGGTGATTTGATCTACTGTTTTGGCCTGCAGCTCTGCAGCCAGAGTCGCTCTGGACTTCGCTTCAGCAACGAAGTCATTAAAACCAGATTCGTTCATCTGAGGCCAGTATACCTGATAACGGGAATCATGCAGACGGAAAAACGGGATCAGAGAGGTTGGCGCTGCGGCATCAACGGGATCGGCAATGCCCACGTGCTCCGTAGCTTTAAACGCGAGGTCCTTACTGTCTTCACGCTGCAAGCCTGACAGGAATGCCTGTGGTTCCCCAAGCATCATAGGTAAAGCTTCGGGCGGACACACAGGTCCCGCGGCCACGTGACCCATGCGGCTGTCATCAGCCACGAAATCAAGCTGCTCGTTGGCAAAAGCGGTTACTGGTGTCGCCATCACTACCGGGCCATACATCACAGAATAGTAATCCTGACCGTCTGGTAACTGTTCGACGTGCAGATCCGGATTTACCGAAAACGAGACTTTATCACCCGCCTGCCATTCACGGGTTATCTGGTGGTAAGCGTTACTTAACGGCGCATCTACCGGATCTCCGTTAACAGCTACAGTCAGGTTATCAGTGGCCCATTCTGGTTGACGAATATTAAGAGCAAAGGTTGTCGCCTGGTCTCCAGGATTGACTTCAATCGTCACGCTGTCAGCATCCGGGAACCGGGTGTGCTGCTGAATAATAACGCCCTTATCCTGCCAGTTGAGGGTAGCCGGCATAAACAGGTTAATCCACACTGCATCGTTTTTGTGAGTAAACACTAACTCACCGTACTTACTATGGTTCTCAATACCTGATCCCACACAACACCACATGGAATCATGCACCGATGAGTACATCCGATAATGACCCGGACGCATGGAAGTAAAGTACACCAGACCGCCGTGCTCAGGGTGTTGGCTGGACAAAATATGGTTGTAGGTAGCGCGCTCATAAAACTCAAGATAGCGTTGTTCGCCGGTTCTCAGAAACAGCATTTTACTGAGCTTCATCATGTTATAGGTATTGCAGGTTTCCGGCCCCTGAGCGTCCTCTACCATGGCAGTGAAATTGTCGTCATCATGAAAGTGCTCGCGCACGCTGTTGCCACCAATGCTGACACTGCGATGCTGACTCACCGTATTCCAGAAAAACTTCGCGGCATCGGCCCAGACCTGATCGTCATCCAGCTCTGCTACTCGTAAGGCACCAATAATTTTGGGAATCTGCGTATTAGCATGTAAACCGGTGAGTTTGTCCTGGGACTCAGTCAGCGGTTGCAAAATGGTTTGATGGGTAAACTTGCGCGCCAACGTCAGGTATCGCTCATCACCGCTGATGGCTGCCATGTCAGCAAATACTTCATTTAAACCGCCATGTTCCGAAATCAGCATTTGCTGAATTTGCTCGTCGGTTAACCCTTCGGTGATATCCAGCATCCATTCGCCCAGGGCCAGCAGCATGGTTTTCGCCTGTTCCTGATGAGCAATCTCGTAAGCATCCCGTAAACCATGGAAGATTTTATCAATGTTGTACAACGGGACCCAGCGGTCATTCAGACTAAAGGTGCCGGCTTTTATCGTACCGGCTTTGATTTCTGCCCACATGGCCGCACTGTTCGGGATACCGCCTAAATAGCCATTGCCTGCATCCTGAGCTCGCTTTAGCTCGTCAAGCATGTACTCGAGGCGACTTAATAACGCCTGATCGCCGGTGGCAGCATAGGCCAGACTGAGTGCCGACACGTAATGTCCGCCAATGTGCCCGTCGAGCCCTGAATTCTCCCAGTTGCCATAAGAATCGGTTTTCGGCTCCAGACCACCTTCACGTAAATAAGGTGCGAGCAACCTGTCAGGCTCCATGGCCAGCAGGTAATTTACGTTGGTGTGCATCGCATGGGCAAACGGGCCATCGGTTATCCTGACCTGCTGTAAATCAAACAGGCTCGCGTCTGCCGCCGACATGGGGTGCTGTTCAGCCACGCTGTCGGTGAGAGTTGTCGATTCAGGAGTTTGCTGATTAGCAGGTTGACTGCAGCCGTTAAGGCCTGCCAGTGCGGCACTGACGCACAGCGCCAGACCCCAGTGTTTAACTGTATTTATCTTCATAGCGCTTCGCCATTTTTGTATTGTTTAATCCCGTTCGCCTGACCGAAGAAGCGGCGGTCGCCGGTGGCTGGTTGAGCACCAGCCAGACCCGGCGTCGCTTCTGTAAGCGTTTGGGTAACCGTTGCATGTCCTGCGACGTTACTTCACACCAGGCGCCATATCGGCCTTGGGTTGACTGGTACCGTCCAGTTGTACGTCACCACTGACTATCGCCGCTTTGCGATTTGCCTGAACCACTGCCGACAGTGATTTATATTCGTCATCGGTGATTTTATAGCGATTCATTAACCAGCCCACCAGGTAATGGAAAACGCCGGGAATAATGGTCAGCATCAGCACAATCCCCATTAGCGTAAATTCACTTTGCTGGGCAGACGCTTCATATTCGAAATAAGCCAGTAACCAGCCCACCAGCGCGCCGGCAACACCCATACCCGCTTTCTGGCAAAATGAAATGCCGCCGAATGCCAGGCCGGCCACTCGTTTACCGGTTTTGCTTTCGCCGTAATCCACGACCTCAGCAATGGCTGACCAGAAAATTGGTGCGTGCAAATCGACCACGAAGCTGATCAGGAAAAACAGAATGAAGGCCAGCGCCACATCATTGGGCCCCACCAAAAAGTACATCAGCAGGCTCAGTACGCCGACCGCCATCTGGCTGAAACGGAATAGCTTAACTTTACAGTAGCGTTTGGTGATCCAGGTTGAGGCAACCATGGCCAGAATAGCGGCGCCCACGCCAGTAGACAGAAACATAGACTGTAAGCCGGCATCACCACCAAGGTAGTATTTAGCATAATACAGTGCTACCGAACCACGCACTACGTACCCGGTAGTTCCTAACACGCACACACCGCACAAAATTAACCACTGATCGTTCTTTAATAATAGCGACAGTTGTTCTCTGAAGGGCTTCTCTTCTACCTCATGTTCCAGACGTTCGGTTGTGGCAAAGAAGCAAAACAGGAACATTACAACGGCCAGGCCGGCCATCAGGCCCATTGCCGTTTGATAGCCTGCGGCCAGATTCCCTTCCCAGTAATCAGCGCCGGCCATCCAAGGCACAATGATGGTAACCATAAAAGCCGCAACCTTGGCGAAGAACAAACGATAGCCATTAGCCGATAGTTTTTCTTTCGGATCGGATGTCATAACACCAATCAACGAGATATACGGAATGGTCACCGCAGTAAACATCAAAGTCACGAAGATATAGGTGGAATAAGCCCACACCAGCTTGGCGTTATAATCCACATCCGGGGTACTGAACGTCAGAAAGACCGAAATACCAAAGGGCACCGATAAAAACAGGAAATACGGACGATAGCGCCCCCAGCGACTGGTGTAACGGTCGGTAACCATGCCCATCAGGGGGTCACTTACCGCATCCAGAATACGCACCAGCAGAAACATCAATGCCATATCTGAGGGTTTTAAGCCAAACACGTCAGTGTAGAAAAATGTGATGATCAACATCATCGAAGAAATTACGACGTTTACCGCCATATCACCGGCGCCGAAGCCTATCTTCTCTAACCGGGTTAACTTTTGTGAAACCATACCACTACGCTTCCGACTTGCAGCCTTACCGATTCAGGCTGTTTGAAATAGATAAAGGGCCGTTAATTTAGCCCTCGATTTGCGGCATTTGCAAACCAAATGTTAATAGCAAATATACTATCATCATACAATTTAAACAAGCCGTATTATGATATTCCGGTTATGGAATTTGTTAGCGACTGAAACTATTAACATTAATCATGTACATACTATTAACAAAAAAGCCCGATAATATATCGGGCTTTCATAACGTCAGGTATGCAAGTTGTTACATGCTGTAACGCATTCCCACCGCGAAAGTTCGGCTGATAATAGCGCTGCCAAAGTTATTGGTTGTTGGATACTGATAATAGCTTTGGTAAATTTCATCCGTCAGATTGGTAGCGTCGAAGGTCAGCATCAGATTTTCACTGACATCATAACTCATCTGGAAGTTTAAGCTCTGTTCCGGACGACGGTAAACGCCTAATGGATTAGCAAAAATCGCCGCTTCGTAGTTATTCAGAAAATCTTCACGCCATACATAAGATAAGCGCATGTCGAAATCATCTTTCTCGTAAATAGCCACTACGCTGTAGGATTTATCCGACACTGCAAACATGCTGCGGGACAGTATCCGGGAAATGTAGATTTCGCCGTTTTCATCAACCTCAAATTCCGGGATATCCTGCTCCGAATCAAGCATTGTGTAACTCGCCTGAACACCTAAGCCATCCAGAGCTTCAGGCAGATTATCCGGGAAATATACCAGCCCTAACTCAAGGCCGGATAAAGAACCATCAGAAGCATTACCGGGCTGAGTCAGTACGTATTCGGTAGGCTGTTCATCTTCAGGCCCCTGCAGTGTTACTTTTCTCTTAGAGTCAAATACAAACCCTTCGATGTCACGCTGGAACCAGGCTGCATAAACAGAGCTTTGTGGTGAGAAATACCATTCCAGAGACAGATCCAGGTTGACAGACTCTACCGGCCCCAGGTCGGGGTTACCCTGTGTTGATGTTTTTAATTCCAGGCCAGTCAGGTTAGATCCATAATTAATGGTAGGGTTAAGTGCTGCAAAATCCGGGCGTCTGACGGTTTCTGTATAAGCGAAACGCGCTAACAGGTCGTCGGCAAGATGATAGCGCACAACAAAGCTCGGGAGTACCGAAGTACTTGAACCTTCACCACTGCCGGTAAGGTTGCCTTCTGCATCAAAGAACGCCATATCACGCTCGGCACGCTCTACCCGTACCCCTATCTGACCATCCAGTGTTTTACCACCGAGCTCTGTCATAAAGTCGGCTTCGATGTAGGCTTCTGTTGAAACCTCTTCAATATCGAAGTTGATGGTAGGCGTTTGGTCGGTGACATCGTCATAACCATGCAAAGCGCGAATGTCCTGGCGGTTAGCCATCAGATATTTAGCATCTACCGCCGCCCAGCTGTTCGGGAAATTGGCTCTGCCGTCAAAGAAATCACTGTTAATATAGGTGAAACCGTCTGGTAAGTCGGCCAATGACAGACCTTCATTACCACCGGGGCCTAAATAATCGTAATCTTCAGCCGTACGCTTATCGTAGCGCAGACCATATTTGATCTTCTCGATGGGACCAAAGGAGACAAATTGCTCAGCATCTACCTTAAAGGTTAGGGCGTCGCCTTCGCCACGGTATGAGTTGTCAAACAGACCATCAGTCTGCCACAGAGCGCGGTTAGTCACGTCTGACTCATCAATGGCCGTATCAGGATTATCGACAATTTCTAATCCTGGAATACCGCCACCGGCGTTAAAATCAAAGTTCAGTGTGCCAGTCAGGTATTGCGGCACGCCACGCATAGCAAAGAACATATTGGTGTATTCGCTGGTCTGATAGATAACTTCAGACTTAACCTGGAAGTCGTCACTGAGATACCAGTTACCGCCAAGGGCGTATAAAAAGCCATCGGTTTTACCTGTGAAAAAGTCACCACTGGTAAAATTATTACCGATGTTTTGTGAATCCAATGCTGAGCCGGACTTAACAATATTGGTCCCTTCATACAAATTTAGCGGTGTAGTGGGATCCAATAAATACGTGTGCTCTACGTTTTTAAAGAACATCGTGGTTTGATTATCGGTTCTGAACCCATTGTAAAAGGCCTCGAACAAATACTCAGACCAATCATTTGGTGCCCACTGGAATGACACACTTACCGCAGGTCGTTCGCGATCACCATAGGAATCAACGCCGAAGATTGCATCCCGCGACAAGTAGTATTCCGAGTCAACACCGTTAACATCCAGCGTTGAGCCCGCCGCAAAAGGCAGGCCTTCTTCCATACCTGGCGTCCAGAATGTCGACGGAATGCGGGTTAGCATGTCATAAGGCTCAGGCGCGTTTTTAGTGAAGTACGGCAACATGGCACCCGCCGTGATACTTTGATCGCGGAACCGCGTGCGGGCGTAGGCGACGTTGATCAGTGCACCTACTTCACCAAAATCCGTTTCCCAACGATCACTCATCAATAAACTGACATTTGGATCGTAATAGTCTGCCTGTTCCTGCTCAATGGCTCTTGCTGCTAAAACCACTTTGGAACCGTCGAAGTCGAAAGGTCGTTGGGTTTGTACATCAATTTGCCCGGCCAGGCCGCTACCGAGTTGGGAAGCAGAGCGTGTTTTGTAAACACTGGCGCTTTGCAGCAAGGCGGCAGGAATATCAGCTAACGCTATTGAGCGTCCTGTGGAGGTAAAAATATTTCTTCCGTTTACCGTTGTCGTTACATCAGAGAGACCTCGAATGGTAACCGTATTTACTTCACCCGACGCCCTGTCGGTAACCTGAACCCCGGTTACCCTTTGCAGCGCTTCAACCACGTTATTATCAGGAAATTTACCAATGTCCTCAGCCACAATCGCGTCTACTATTTGTAAATTCTGGCGCTTAATGTTGATGGCTTTATTCAAACTAGCGCGGATACCGGAGACTTCAATAACCTCTACATCTTCTGGTGTTTCTTCCTGTGCATTATCAGCTTCTTGTGCGTGGAGAAGAGTGCTGCCCAACGCAAATATGACTGCTGTTGCTAGTTGCTTTCTTTTAAACATACGGTAAACCTCCATTACTGGGAGCCGAGCAAGCTCCTGACAGTAACCTTTGTATAAGTTGTGTTAACTGCAAAGTAAAAAAATATTAATTTTCGTAACAGGACGATTAGATTACGATAGATATTATTGTATGATTTAATCGGTGTCAACAAAGTCTGTTAAATCTATTAACATTTCTTAACAAACCGGATTGACAAGACTGTTTAATTAACAGTCAAGTGCTGAATAGTCAAAAATTTACATATAATAATCAATTAATTACGATCAATTAGATTGATTTACGAAATTTAACTATTAACAACAGATTTACATAGTATACACTGTTTGATATATTAAATTAGTCATACAATATTACTTTGATGAGGTTTAACCATGAGATGGAACAAAGTGTTGTTAGCCGTGAGTATTTCTGCCGTACTCGGTGGATGCGGAGACGGAACACAACAAAAAGTTGAAGGTGTTGTTGAGGCCCCTCAAAATGAACCCCCTGTGAGTGTTACAGATCCGACTTTTCCAACTGGTGTTACGTTTAGTGAAGTGGGCGTTCACGATCCTTCTGTTATTCGTCTGGACGACGGCACTTTCTATATCTTCGGTTCTCATATGGCCTATGCCAGCTCAACCGATTTAGTTAACTGGACTCAGTTAAATCCCGGTGCCGCCAATAACGAAGATGCCGCGGCTAATACGCCACTATTTAATACTTATCCATCTGAAGTGTCTGAGGGCATTGACTGGGTAGGCGGCAATATTGGTTCCTGGGCTTCGGACGTTATCCAGCTAGGCGACGGCCGTTACTACTTTTATTACAATCACTGTGCGCTGCCCGATACCGGTAACTGTGTATCCCGTTCCTATCTGGGTGTAGCCGTATCAGACAATATTGACGGTCCTTATGAAGACTTAGGTCTGATCCTGACCACTGGTCATGTGGGTGCAGAAAACCCAGGCATCAATGGCGAAGACTACGACGGTAATGTGCATCCGAATGCCATCGACCCGGATGTCTTTTTCGACAAAGAAGGCCGCTTATGGATGGTTTACGGGTCTTATTCCGGTGGTATCTGGATCATGGAAATGGATCCACAAACCGGTATGGCACTGCCAGACCAGGGCTACGGCACCAAACTCATGGGTGGCTTCTATAGCGCCATTGAAGGGCCATATATGATTTACAGCCCTGAAAGTGATTACTACTATCTGTTCACCTCTTTTGGTGGGTATAACAACGCTGATGGCTACAATATGCGTATTGCCCGTTCACGCAATCCTGACGGCCCATTTGTAGACAGCCTGGGTCAGGACATGATTGGCGCATCGGGCGGCTGGTCTTCCATAGAGCAGTATGGCAATAAGGTCATGGGCGGATTCCTGTTTGATGTGAACCCGGGTGAAGCCGGTAGCGATAACGGCTACATGGCACCAGGACATAACTCAGCCTATTATGATGAAGAAACCGGTAAATACTTTGTTATCTTCCATACCCGCTTCCCGGGTTCTGGTGAATTTCATAACGTGCGCGTTCATGAAATGTTCGTTAATGAAGATGGCTGGCTGGTCGTAGCACCGCACCGTTATGTGCCGGTTCAAGGCGATAATATTGCTGATGAAACCGATTTGTTTGGTACCTTCAAACTGATTAACCACGGCTCCGATATCGACCGTGAGGCAAAGGTTTCTACCTACATTACCCTGGAAGACTACAATATTGTTAGCGGCGACGTAACCGGTAAATGGTACTACGAAGCGGATAACACAGTGCGTTTGTATCTCGACGGTCGAGGCACCTTTAAAGGGGTATCCTCATGGCAGTACAACGAAAACAACGGCCAGTTTGTACCAACCTTTACTGCAGTAAATGAAGAAGGTGTGGCAATCTGGGGGAGTAAACTGTTGGAAAACGATGATGCCACAGCATTGACTAATGCACTGGCTGCCATCTCATTCCCTGCAGAAACCACCGTAGACGTAACCCTGCCAGCAATTGGTGCAAAAGGTGCCGACATCACCTGGACCAGCAGTCACCCGGATTATATTGAAGTCAAAGGTGAGCCTGAACTGCCGAATGCCAGCTACACTGGCGTGGTAACCCGTCCTAATGTTGGCTCTGGCGATACCGAGGTGACCTTAACCGCCACCGCTACCCTCAACGGTATGTCGCAAACTCAGACTTACACCATTGTGATCCCGGCTCAGGTGCCCTTTAACCGTATTGCCCACTACTCATTCGACGGCAACCTGGCTGACGAAACTGGCACCTATGCGGCAGCTACTGCAACCGGCATGCGTCCCGATACCGAAGGTACTGTCAACTTCGTTGAAGGCCAGATGGGTCAGGCTGCCATGTTTGATGGCAGCAATGGGGTGCGTCTGCCAGACAGCTTTATTAACTCCTATAACTACACGGTATCGATGTGGCTCAATGCACAGTCGCTGAACTTGTTCACCCCGGCATTCTTTGGGGATGTTGGTGAAAACGGCTGGATGAGTCTGGTACCGCAAAGCTGGGACAGCAACATTATGTTGTGGAGTAACTCTGTACTGAAAGGCAGTAACCCCTGGTTTGACGGTATCTCTGGTGTGCCTATGCAACTGGATACCTGGACCCACGTAGCGTTCTCCGTTAGCAATGGCTTTGTACGTATTTATATTGATGGCGAACTGGCCGGTGAGGCCAATGGTCTGCCGGATATGTTTACCGATTACGAAGGCGTGTTCACCCTGGGCGTAAACCCATTTGATGTACCTTTCAACGGTATGATTGATGAAGTGAAACTGTATGACACGGCATTAACCGCAGGTGAAATCAAAAACCTCGACGTTACGCCACTGTCGACAGCTGAACTGCTGGCATCGGCCGCTGAATTACTCGATCTGGGCGACACTACCGCGGTTATTGCTGATCTGCCAATGCGCCCCTCAGGCCCATACGCGTCAGCCATAAGCTGGAGCTCTTCGAACCCGGATGTGATTAGCACTAAAGGTGAAGTGACCCGTCCCGCTAATGGTGAAGACGATGCCCTGGTGGTGCTAACCGCCACCATCACCTTAGAAGGCGAAAGTGTCAGCAAAACTTTCGAAGTCAATGTACGTGCACTGGGTCTGCCGGATCCGGTAGTTCACTATAGTTTTGATAACGATGACCTGTCTGATGCAACCGGCCAGCAAAGTTCCGGTACACCAACCGGTGCCACTATCGAACAGGCAGGCGGTGAAGCAGCCTTTACTGACGGAATTGTAGGCAGAGCGCTGGATATGGATGGTAGCTATGGCGTGCAGCTGGCTGCTGACCTGATTAAAGATAACTCCTACGCTATCTCGGTTTGGTTTAACGCCGCTTCGCTCGCCAACTATACCCCAGTGGTATTTGGCTATGCCAATAGCGATAGCTGGATCAGCATGATCCCAGGTGGTCACCATGCCTCTACCAATGCCATGGTATGGTCTGGTACTGCCTGGTACGACGCCTTTACCGACCAGGCCCTGGAAACCGGCACCTGGTACCACATGGTAATGGTTAATAATCAGGGTGCTATGAGTATCTACATCAATGGTGAAGAAGGCTTTGCAGGTCAGAACTTCCCGGATGTGTTTACACCGGCTCCGGTTACGTCCTTTACGATTGGCGCAAACTTCTGGGATGCAGCTTTCAACGGTCAAATCGATGAGCTGTACATCTTTGATGATGCCCTGACGGCAACTGATGTTACGCAAATCTACAACTCGCAACGTCCTGAGTAAGGCTTGCACTTAAGCTATACACCGCTACCTGTTCTCAGGTAGCGGTTTTTTCGTTTCTTCGACACTCGTAATCTTTAAGGATCATCATGAGAAAACGACTTCTAAGCACCGCCTTCGCCTGTTTGTTTGCCTCTATGGCCAGTGCTGACAACCCGATTGTTACTGATGTATTTACCGCCGATCCGGCTGCGATGGTGTATAACGACACCGTGTACCTGTACACCGGCCATGACGAAGCGCCTAATAACGATAAATTTTTCGAAATGCATGACTGGCTGGCCTATAGCTCCACCGACATGGTGAACTGGAAAGCCCACGGGCCAATCATGAAAGGCGTTGATTTTGAATGGGCAGTACCGGGCTTTGCCTGGGCCTCCCATATGGTAGAAAAAGACGGGACGTTTTATTTTTACACCACTGTCCGCCACGATGAAACCAAACCCGGTTTCGCTATCGGTGTGGCCACCTCAGACTCGCCTACCGGACCGTTTAAAGACGCTATCGGCAAAGCGCTCATTACTGATGATATGACAACCCATACGCCAAATGACTGGGACGATATCGACCCGGCAATCTTTATTGAAGAAAACGGCGATGCCTACATGTTCTTTGGCAACCTGATGCCTAAGTACGTCAAACTCAAAGACAACATGCTGGAACTTGATGGCGAGATAAAGACCATCGACGTGCCCAATTACACCGAAGCGTCCTGGGTGCACAAAAAGGGCGATAATTATTACTTCAGCTATGCCTGTGAGTTCCCGGAGAAGATCTGCTATGCCATGAGTAAAAGCATTCATGGCCCGTGGGAATATAAGGGCATCCTTAACGAAGTAGCCGGTAATTCTGAGACCAATCATCAGTCCATCATTGAGTACCAGGGCAAGAGCTATTTTATTTATCACACCGGTGCACTGCCGCCTAAAGACGGCAAGGCAAGCGGCGGTCGTTTTCGTCGTTCGGTGGCCGTTGAGCCTTTATATTACAACCAAGACGGCACCCTGAAACGCGTCATTATGACCACTGAAGGCGTGCAGAAATAACAAGGAGTAATGATGAAGTTAAAACTAGTTGCCTGTGCCCTGCTCGGGGTTGGCCTGTCGTTTGGCTGTGTTTCCAAACAACATGATGTAAGTATCACTGCCGACCTCAGTAAGGAAGGAGCCACCATTAATAAGGATATCTACGGTCAGTTTGCCGAGCATCTTGGACGGGGTATTTACGAGGGTATCTGGGTCGGCCATGACTCAGATATTCCCAATACCAAAGGATTTCGCAATGATGTCCTCAACGCCCTGAAGGACATTAAGGTGCCTCTGGTACGTTGGCCGGGCGGTTGCTTTGCCGATGAATACCATTGGCGCGACGGTATTGGCAATCCAGCCAAACGCCCGGTTAAAGTCAATACTCACTGGGGCGGAGTGGAAGAAGACAACGCTGTGGGTACCCACGAGTTTTTCGATTTTGTTGAATTACTCCGAGCGGATGCCTACATCAACGGCAACCTGGGCAGCGGTACCGTACGGGAAATGGCCGAATGGGTGGAGTACATGACCTCTGACAAAAACTCCACACTGGCCAATCAACGCCGGGCCAATGGTCGCGAAGAACCTTGGGACATCGCCTATTTTGGTATTGGAAACGAAAGCTGGGGCTGTGGTGGCCACATGTCGCCGGAGTATTACGTTGACCTGTATAACCAGTTCGCCACCTTTATCAAAACCCCACCGGGTAAAAAGCCTAAACTGGTGGCCAGCGGGGGGCATACCGAAGATACGAAGTGGACAGATGTATTAAGCGCCAGTATTGAACGCAATATGGACGGCATCAGTTATCACTTTTACACATTGCCTAACAGCGACTGGTCGAATAAAGGGCATGCCACTGAGTTTACCGAAACGGACTGGTTTAAAACCATGGAGCGTACTTATCGAATGGATAAATACCTCAGCGATAATATCGCGAAACTCGATGCCAACGACCCTGACGGCAAACTGGCCTTTTATGTGGACGAATGGGGTACCTGGTATGACCCCGAGCCAGACCGTGAACCCGGCTTTTTATATCAACAAAACACCCTGCGTGATGCGGTATTAACCGCGGTAAACTTTAACCTGTTTCATCACTATGCCGATCGGGTGCACATGACCAATATCGCGCAAATGGTCAATGTACTGCAGGCCATGATTCTGACCGATGGTGAAGATATGCTGCTAACACCGACCTATCATGTTTATGGTATGTACAAGGTGTTTCAGGATGCCACGTCAATCCCATTCACCATTAACAGTGGCGAGTATGAACAGGGCGACCAATCGTTACCGGCCGTCACCGCCTCTATTGCGAAAGGCCAGGATGGCAAGGTGTATATTGCTCTGGTTAATTTAGATCCAGCCAATGAAGCTGAGGTGGCACTGACGTTAAACAACGGTGATTTTTCTTCACTGGTCGGTCAAATTCTGACGGCTGATGCGATAACGGCTAAAAATACGTTTGCCGCCAAGGAAGTAGTGAAACCCGAATCATTCAGCAGTGACCTTGACGAACTCGTGTTGCCCGCTAAGTCGGTTCTGGTTGCAGAGCTGAAATAAGCAGGTTCGTTGCAGATAAAAGCGCGGTCAGTGACTGGTCGCGCTTTTTTTATTCACTCAGGCCCAGTTCACTGGCACTTAAGTGGTCGGTCAGATGGGGCTTACCTTTCACATAAAAATGGCGGAAAACGTTAAAGTAATGCGCCAACGTTTGAGCTGCACTCGCCTCCCCGGCCAGTTTTAATACTTCCACGCCAACTTCTGCGGTGCATAACTGATGCGCATGAGCCGCTTCCCTCAACTTATACTCTGATTGCATTTGAGGCTGAATACCCAGTACCGGTATCTGCTGCAAATACTCACTTTTACGAAACATTTTGCGCGCCTCGCGCCAGGTGCCGTCGAGCATTATAAACAAAGGTACTTTATTATTAGCCGGCACTGCGTGGACCCGCCGTGCAGGCTCCGCGTATTCGTGAGGAAAAATAATAAACGGCTGATAGACCGGGTTGTTTAGCAACGCCAAAAACTCAGCGGATGGTTCGGTGCGATGCCAGGTAAAGGCGTAGTTCACCTTTGCCACATCGGCAATCAGTCGCCCCGTATTGGTTGGTTTGTAACATTCGCCTTTGTACATCAAAAACACAAACGCACTGTTTGCCTGCGGCTCTGGCACATACTCACAAATACAATTGGCGGTTGGAAGCAAACAGTCGTCACAGCGTACGACCTTGCCACCGCGGGCCAGAAACGGGCGGGTTGAATGAACCAGCTCTCGCTGGCGCAGGGCTAAAACAGAATTATGCAAAGCAATGCCGGAATAAAACGAACAGGACTTCCATTGTATATGAGCCCTGCCCGACACTACCAGCAATGCTTAGTGGGTATTTTACCAGCGGCTGCCAGCAGTAAGCATAGTTTACTGGTTAGGCCAGCGGGTAGCGGGTTTCCAGGCTGTCGATGTCCACCACATTACCATTGCGATTGACCTGCCGGTACAAGCCGAGCTCTGCCGGCGAGACAAAACCTGCCGTCTGTTCAATGTCATTAAGACGCGCGCCCTGCGCGACTAAAAATGTCAGGTAGGTATGGCGTAACGCAGCCACTGAGAACTGATCCGGGTATGGCAGTCCGGCGTCGTGTGCAACGTTAATGATCATCTGGTCTAACTGACTGGCGTCCAGACGGCTACTCAATACCGTTGCTTCAGGGTCGCTTTCTGACTCGCACAATAAGCCTATGCACTCATTGGTCAGGTCCAGGGTCCGGGCAAAATCACCGTAGACCTTAAGTGCGCCCTTTTCTACCAGCACGTCCTGGTAACGCACTTCAGGTAATTCCTCTGGTGCCACCCCGCTAAGCAACAAGGCAATAACGACTTTACCGTCCCGGTTAGCGGCCCGGTAAAGCCCATGACAATCTTTTTCGCTAAGCAGCCGGGCATTGCTTACCGGTGATTCATGGCCTAATTGCATGGGTGCCTGCTGATGACCCAGCTGAGAGACCTTCTGTTGTTCAAGCGCCTGATGAGCGGCCATTTGCTGCTCCAGTGTCAGCCCCTGGTTAGGCACCACATTATAACTGGTAAAGGTCGGCGCAGGAGCTTGCTGGCGATGAATCGAGCTGAACAGCTGCAATGCCAGCAAACCAAGAATAATCGCTACCACCAGCGCTATGGCAGAGTCCCGCCAGTAATGTGGCGCTATGGGGAAGTCCGGTTCAAAGGGTTGCTCCAGAATATTAATGGTGGGCTGCATAGGCTTTTGCACCTCTGCTTGTACCAGTTGATCCCGCAGCGTCTGCGATTGTAGTTGTAACTGCGCCAGAGCACCGTCGAGACGGGCGTATTCCTCGAGTTTCTGATTAAAAGCCTGGGCATCAAGCGACAGTTGTTTAAGTTCGTTTTCCAACTGCTGTTGCTTCTGCTGGGAAGAAGTCACTGTTCGTTTGAGCTCTTCCAGGTAGCGCTGCTGGCTTTCCGCCACCGTTTTATCGTAGTTGTTCCTTAGTTCCTCAAGCTTGCGCTTTTTCCCAACGATGTCCGGATCCATATCCATGTAAGTAGGCGTGAAGTTTTCCGCCAGCTCTGCCAGCTCCGACTGGATTTCAGCGATAACGGCATAAAGGCCATCCATGCGTGCTTTATCGGTAGGGTGAAAAACCATTTCACCATTGGCAATACTCTGACGGACCGTAGCCAGTTCGGCCTCAGCCTCGGCCTGCATGGACTCCGCTTCATCCAGTGCAGCCCCTTTACTTTTAATTTTCGCCAGAACGCGGTTTTCGTCACGCTCCAGTGAAACAATATTATTTTCTTCACCAAAGGCCTGCACGACTGCCCGTTGGGCGGTTATTTTGTCTTCCAGCGCCAGCATCTTTTCCTGCTCTGCGCTGATGGTTTCTTCAGTATTCGCGATGGTCTCTGCGGAAAGCTGCTGCAGATAAAGGCTTAGCCATTGTTCGAGTACCGGTTTTAATACCGTTTGGTCTTCACCGGTAGCAAACAAACTGATGATACGACTGCTGGTATTGGCCTCTGTGCTTAACATAGCGGCCAGTTGTTCCGGGCTGAGCGATAATGAATCGTAGGCTAATAATCTTGCACTCAGACCGTTAAACACGCGGTTACTGGTGAGACGCTGATTATTCAGCGTGATTTGCTCAACCGGGACGGTGCTTTGATCGGTGTTATGTTGCTGGGCATAGCTAAAATGAACGATAGCCTGACTCTGATAAATCTCTGAGCGAGACCAAATCCAGGCTAAAGCGGCGGCAAAAACAACCACAAAAGTGACGCTTAAAACTAACCACTTTTGCTTCTGCAGCTTTTTGGCTTCTTCCTCTGAACGCGTTTCTGCGTTACCTGCGACAAATTGTGATGGCGTCACTTCGACTTTGCCGTTAAATGCCATGTGTTATTTCCATATTCCAACGTAAATCCACCTGTCTTAAGCGACAAGGGGCGATTGCTTACCTGGCGGTTAGATTATCAGCTAATGTAGGGCGGTGCGACCACTATTCGGCGTGTGCCGTGTTCCTCTGACAGATTTTTACACCTGCAGTTGAACCAGCTAAGTGCTTACAGTCCGGCCACAAAAGTTTTATAGGCATCCACAGCGATGGGGCTCTTCATCAGCTTGTCATGACCAACGCCTTCCACCACCACGAGGTTTTTATTCTCGGCGGGCGAAACGCGATACAGTACCTGGCTGTATTTAGGTGGCGTGGTTAAATCTTTCTCTCCTACCAGGATTAACAGTGGGCCTCTGTAACTGCCTACCTGATAAGCGTTGTCGACGGCAGCCAGTTTTGGCGATAGTTTTATCCGCGTAAACCAGCCGGACCATCCCGGTGAGTTATCGTTGATAAGTTGTGAAAGGTTAACAATGGGCTTTTCAAGTACCAGCCCATCCGGGTTACGCTGCAAAGCAATGTTGGCCGCCACGGCACTGCCTAATTCGATGCCATGAACAATAAAAGGCTTATCATTGCGTAGCTTCTCGGCAGCAAAATCATAAATGGCCAGCGCGTCAGTCATCATCGCTTCAGGGTCGAGTTTAACGGGTTTGTCACTGATCCCCGCCCCCGGGTAATCAAACCAAATAACATTGGCCGGTATCGCACCGAACCGATGCACAATATTGGCCGACTCATTTATCGTCATGCCGTTGCCACCAAACAACAAAATATTACTTTTGGCGCCATGATAAAGTGCCTGAATACCACGCAGGGTATGTCCCTGCTCGCTGGTCAGGCTTACCGCTTTAAGTGCAACCGACATATCATCCTTAAAAGCCTGTTCCTTGAAACGGGTAAGGTTGAGCTTTTCGGTTTTGGCCGACTGATAAATAAGATTGCCCGGCGTGACATTAATCACACAGCCGGTAATGATGACAGCGATGACAGTAATAACGGAGGCTTTAATAAAACGGCGCATGCCTTTCCCTGGATAACCCTTAACTTCTTTAAGCGTATCAGTAAAACGGCAGAAAATCATGCAGGGTCATACATTTACTCTTACAAAGAAAGAAGGGAGAGCACCGCCCTACTCGGTACTCCCCCTTTGTACAACGCTTTTCTATAATCGTTATTACTTACTGTGGCTCACGCAGATGGAAAATCTGACAGCGTGTTGCCAAATCAGGCTGCTGCGCAATATTAGTGCCTTCAGCCAGGCCGCAATCGGTTAAGCCCAGCGGCAAACGCGTATAGCGGTTAAACAACATCATGCCGCCACCGTCTTTCGGTGTTAAACGCCATTGCGCCGTTTTCTCATCGCAACTGACCATACTGACATTGGCACCAGGCACTACCTGGTTTGCATCCACACCGACGCAGAGTTCGCTGTCGGCTTGTTGTTTCAGCGACAAATAGCCCGTATCGGTGGGTACAAATAACCAGCTTTGCTCAGCCTGATAATCAAAAGCCTGCTGTTCAATATTATTGTCACCGTTGACTGCCAGGGCCTTACCACTTTGCTGGTTCATCAGGGCCACTTCACCCACCGGGCGTAGTTGCCACTGGTTACAGGCGCTGTCGGTATTGTGTTGTAATACCGCCTGGTTAGCCGAGGCGGAACAACCAGCGACTGCCAGTGGTTTGCCCGAATAACGGTTAGTGAGGGTGACATTGCCGTCAATCCCGGCGGCTACTTTCCACTGCTGGCAATAGTTGTTGCGCCATGCCGCTGACTGCACACGGGCGTTATCGGCCGTGGCACAGGCTGCGACCTCAAGGAACTTGCTGTCTTCCCGGTTCGCCAGTCTGATAAAGCCATCGGTGGTTGAATCCAGTACCCACTGGCCATTAGTACCTGCGCACTGGCGCTGTACTGCACGGTTGTCTTCAGGGTCCGGCGAGATATCCAGACAAAGCTCACTGGTTGCGTTAACCAGTTGATAACGCTGTCCCTGCACGCGAGTCACCAGCGGGCCGTTTTCACCGGATGGTGGCGCTACTTCCACGCCCGGTGTTATTGGTTCACCAAATTGCGGCTCGCCACTCTCAGACCAGGTAAATTTCTGCGCCCGCAGTGAACGGGTAGCACTACAGCCATGCTCAACAGAGTCATTGCCGTGATACACCAACCAGTCTTCACTGCCATCCGGTGAGGTAAAGAAGCCATTATGACCCGGGCCGAATACCGTTTCGGTACGACTGAAAACAGGCTCCGGTGATTTGGTCCAGTGGTCCGGATTCATTGGATCGTTACCGGTTAACTCCAATAACCCGAGCTTATAATCCGGCGTATTACAGAAACTGGCTGAATAAGTCATGAAGGTACGACCGTTATGCTGCAGAATTTCTGCGCCTTCGGTTACCTTGCGACCGCTGATTTCCCAATCCAGCTCCGGCGTAGTCAGTACCGTGTGCTCCTGATCTTTCAGCGTCCAGGGGTTTTCCATTTCCGCAATGATATTGAGCTGTGTGTCGCCACGCCATTGGGAATAAATCACATAGAGCTTGCCGTTGTATTCCAGATAGTTGCCATCAATGTTCCACACTTCAGGCATTAATGCGCCTTTGTACTGGTATGGTCCCATGGGATCGTCGCCAACACTTTCCAACACATTGAGGTGCTGGTAATCCAGCGTACCGTCCTGCCCGGCGGTGTACATCATGTACCAGCGATAGCCGTTTGGCCCCTTCAGGCGGTGAAACTCGAACGCCCAAAAATTACAGCACCGCTCCGGGTCGGTTGACGACCAGACATTGACGGGCGTGGCATCAGCCAGACCGGCCAGGGTCGGTGACTTACGCATCACTAATTGCGACGTCCAGGTGGTGGTGGTCAGGTAATAGTTACCGTCCCAGTATTCCAGCCATGGATCCGCGCCATTAGGAAACAAAGGATTGGTAAAAATGCCCGATGCTTCAGTCGCAACACTGGCTTTGGTTTCACTGACGGCTTTATTGTCAGTGCTGTTACACCCGGCAAGGGAAGTCATTACCAACAGACTAATACCCAGTCGTTTCAGCGACTTTGTCATCATGATTTCTCTCTCTATCTGGTTACAGAACAGCCGCAGCGAAGCGGGTGTTTCGATTAAGCACTCAGCAAAGGCTTATTTTGTTTCAAAGGCGTATACGATACGGGTTGAGTAAACTTCACCGGGCAACAAAGTAGTGCTGGGGAAGTCAGCCTGATTAGGTGAGTCAGGATAATGCTGCGGTTCTAAACACAACGCACCACGGAAAATATGCTGCTGCCCAAACCCTTTGGTCGCCCCTTCCAGGAAATTGCCTGAATAGAATTGCACCGCTGGCTCTTCTGTCAGCACGCGCAGCACACGGCCTGAAGTTGGCTCATAAACGGTAGCCGCTTCAATCAGTTCACTATCTACCTGTTCTTTTAACACGTAGTTGTGGTCATAACCTTTACCTAGCGCGAGTTGTTCATCGTCAGCCTCGATGTCGCGACCAATGGCTTTGGCAGAAGTGAAGTCAAAAGGCGTACCGGCCACAGGCGCTAATTCACCCGTGGGGATCAGGCCACCGTCCACCGGCGTGATATATTTACCGTTGATTTGTAACTCGTGATCTAAAATAGTGCCTTTGCCAGCCAGATTAAAATACGAGTGCTGGGTCAGATTCACTACGGTCGGTTTATCGGTAGTCGCAATAAACTGCATATCCAGCGTATTGTTGTTGGTCAGCGTGTAAGTGACCTCGGTAGTCAGTTCGCCCGGGTACCCCTGGTCGCCATCCGGACTAACCAGCGTCAGGGTAACCCCGGCACTGTTTGCCGTCGCGAAAGGTTCCATTTTCCAGACTTTCTTATCGAAGCCCTGTACCCCACCGTGCAGGTGATTATCACCATCATTGGTGGCGAGCTGATACTCAGTGCCGTTTAACGTAAACTTACCGTCTTTAATACGATTGCCGTAACGACCGATCAGAGCGCCGAAATAAGGATTCCCCTTTTCGTACTCTTCAATGGTTTCCATTCCATAAACGATGTTACCAGGTTGGCCTTTGGCATCCGGTGTCACAATACGGGTAATAATGCCGCCGTAGCTGATCACTTCAACTTCAATATTATTGCTGTTTTTTAAGGTGACTTTTTCAACCGGTGTGGCATCGCTCAGCGAACCAAAAGCGCTGATAGTGGCGCTGGGTGTGGTAGTCATAGATTGTCCTTGCTTATTGGCCATCACCTGATTGGCACAGCCAAATGTCAGTGTTAATACTCCGGCCAGTAACCACTTGGCCTGTTTGCCGGAGCGGGAGAAAAACGCCGGGCGAGCCCCGGGAAAAGATAACAACGGCATGATTTACATTCCTATAATAATTTTTATACTTTTATATTACAATTAGCATAGGAAATGCAAGTTTATCAGACCTGAATTTCGCCGTCGTTAACCATAATACAATCCATTCCCGCATCCTGAGCAGCCTGGCGACCAATCTCAGTATCTTCAAACACAACGCATTTGGAGGGTTCGATGCCCATTTGTCTGGCGACGGTCAGAAACGTTTCGGGGTGGGGCTTGCCATGGGTAACGTCGGTAGCGGTAACCAGTGAATCAATTCGCTCGAGCAAGCCATGTGCAGTGAGTAAATGTTCAGCATGGGTTCGCTCTGCACCAGTACCAATACCAATCGCCATGTGCGGACGGTAATGATCAAACACCGCCATCGTCGATGCTATAACAACCGGTTCGAGGTTCATGGCTTCCCAGCTTTCCCGCTTAAATTTCGCCACTTCACTGGGATCGTTAGCCATGCCAAATTTTTCGTTTAACACCACAACGGTTTGCCGTGTGGGTACTCCGCCCAGCGAGTTCATATAATCAAGGTCAAACGGATAACCGTAGTGTTCACACGTAACCCGCCATGCTTCCATGTGCGCTGGCATTGAATCCACCAGCGTTCCGTCCATATCAAAGACGATCCCCTGATAAGCGCTTAAGTCGACCATGAATACTCCTAATCAATCTGTACAAGTCATAAAATAAAATCGCAATGTAACACGAGCTACCTGCGATTATATTACTATGACTGGTATGACAATGACGTTGGCTCACCTTTCAGATGAGCCAACAGGTCGATTAGAGACCTTGCTTCAGCTGGTAATAGGCAGCGTTGTAGCGTAATTCAGACTTGAAGTTACGCAGGTTGGTATCGCTGTCGATAACCACTGTCTCAACACCGGCCATATCGGCAAAATCCTCAATCACTTCTGATGTCAGTGCCTGACTATATGCGGCATGGTGAGCACCACCAGCGTGGATCCAGGCGGCCGCAGCCACTTCCAGATTTGGCTTAGGTTCCCATAGTGCAGAGGCAACGGGCAGATGTGGTGCAGATTCTGGCTGGTCCACGGTTTCAACTTCGTTAACCAGAATACGGAAGCGGTTACCCATATCAATTGGCGATACGTTAATGGAAGGACCCGCTTTGGCAGCAAACAGCAGACGAGGTACATCACACTTCACACCAATGGTGTGGCGGTGCAGCTCCAGACGCGGCTTCTTGCCGGCAATAGACGGACAGATTTCCAGCATGTGGGCACCCAGTACCTGATCCACTGAATCCGTGAAGTTATAGGTGTAATCTTCCATAAAGGAACAGCCGCCCTCAAGGCCCTGTGCCATCACTTTCATAGTGCGAACCATAGCGGCTGTTTTCCAGTCACCTTCACCGCCGTAACCATAGCCTTTAGCCATTAAGCGCTGAGTTGCCAGACCAGGCAAACCAGTTAACCCTGCCAGGTTTTCGAAACAGTTGGTGAATGCACCGAAACCACCGTCGACGAAGAATTTCTCCATACCCAGTTCCAGGCGGGCTTCTTTCATCAGGCGATCGCGCTGATAATCATCGGTCAGCAGTTCTTTGCTAACGTCGTATTCCTGATAGTAAGCATCCAGTTGAGCGGCTACGTCACCGTCGCTAACGCTGTTAACTACGTCAGCTAAGTCTTGCAAACCATAAGCATGCACTTCATAGCCAAAGGTAATCTGCGCAGCAACTTTGTCGCCTTCGGTTACCGCTACGTTACGCATGTTGTCACCGAAACGTGCCACTTTGAGTGACTTGCTCTCTGCCCAGCCTAATGCTGCACGGCACCAGCCGTCGATTTGCGCCACAGTTTTTGGATTCTGCCAGTGACCCACTACAACCTTACGCTCTTTGCGCATGCGGCTGCCAATGAAACCAAATTCACGGTCACCGTGAGCACTTTGGTGCGTATTCATGTAATTCATGTCGATGCTGCTCCACGGCAGACCGGCATTAAACTGAGTATGCAGGTGTAACCATGGCTTTTGCAGCTCGTTCAGGCCGGCGATCCACATTTTGGCTGGCGAGAAGGTGTGCATCCACAGGATCAAACCAACACAGTTGGCATCGCTGTTGGCCGCCTGGCAAACCTGATGGATTTCAGCTGCAGATTTTACGGTGTCTTTGTAAACCACTTTAACCGGCAGGTTGTTTTCGTTCAGGCCGGCAGCCAGTGCCTGACTGTTACCTGCGACTTCTTCAAGTACGCGAGGGCCGTAAAGGTGCTGAGAGCCGGTGATAAACCAAACTTCTTTTTGTACTGTAGTCATAATTCTGTCCTCTATTAATAAAGGGCTTGCAGGTAGAGTTACTCTTGGCCGTAGTAGGCGTTTTTACCGTGCTTGCGTAAATAATGTTTGTCCAATACGGCTTGCTTAAGCACAGCGGCATTGGGGTCTAAAGTCCTTGTGAGATAAGCCATTTTGGCAATCTCTTCGAGCAGCGCAGCGTGATATACCGATTGTGCTGCATCCTTACCCCAGGTGAATGGCGCATGGCCGGCAACGATTACCATCGGTGCTGCAGCCGGGTCGCGATCCACATAGGCATCAGTAATCTGAACCCCGGTTTCTTCTTCGTAGTCACCGTTTACCTGTTCATCGGTCAGGTCGCGGGTACAGGTAATTTCACCGTGTACGTAATCGGCATGCGTGGTGCCCAGGCAAGGAATGCTCTGGCGCGCCTGCGCCCACGCTGTGGCATACGTTGAGTGGGTGTGTGTTACACCGCCAATCGAGTCAAATGCACGGTAAAGATGGGTATGGGTTTTGGTATCAGAAGAAGGACGCATGGTGCCTTCCACGATGTTATTTTCCATATCCACAATAACAATGTCTTCGGGCTTCATCTGATCGTAAGAGACGCCGCTAGGCTTTATAGCCACCACGCCCTTATCCCGATCAACCTGCGACACGTTACCAAAGGTGTAAATCACCAGGTTACGGCGCTGAAGCTCCATATTGGCTTCAAACACTTCTCGTTTTAATTCGGTGTAGCTCATGCTTTACCTCCGCTCACGTAATCGCCCAGGGCCTGATAGTTTTGGTATAACTCATCGTAAATACCCACTTTCGATGCATCCGGTAAGTACTGTTTGCAAACAGGTGACGCCATTACCTGCTGAGCTTCGGCGACGGTTGGGAATTCGCCAGCCGCTACAGCAGCCATAATGGCGGCACCCAGGGCACAACTCTGCTCACTTTCCAGCACATCAATCGGACAATTCCAAACATCAGCGCAGGTTTGCATTACGTAATCGGATTTTTTTGAAATGCCGCCAATCACCACGACTGAATTAATGGGTACACCTTCCTCACGGAAGCGCTCAGTGATTGCCCGAGCGCCAAATGCAGTGGCTTCAACCAGTGCTTTAAACAACTGCGGCGCATCGGCGCCCATCTTAATACCGGTTAATGCCATGGAAACGGTTTGATCAGCGTCCGGTGTGCGACGGCCATTGACCCAGTCCAGCGCGGTAATATCTTTCGCGCTTACCGGCAGGTTGGCTGCTGCCGCAGACAAACGCTGCAAGGTAAGTGACTCAATTTTATCAACCAGCTCATCGGCGCCCGACTCCACCAGCTCATGAAGTAAATTGTTGGTTGGCCACAGCACCAGGTTTTTAAACCAGGCATACAGATCGCCAAATGCAGACTGACCAGCTTCCAGGCCAACCAGACCGGGAATAACTGAACCATCAACCTGTCCGCAAATACCGCGTACACAGGTATCACCAATGGTTTCATAAGAGGTCACGGTAATATCGCAGGTAGACGTTCCCATTACTTTGGTCAGAACACCTTCACGCACGTTAGCGGCAACTGCCCCCATGTGACAATCGAAAGCGCCATAACCCACTTTAATGCCAGCCGGTAAGCCCAGTTTGTCTGACCATTCCGCGGTTAATTCACCGGCAACCTGATCGCTGGTTTGGGTAGCGGGATTCAGGGTATCTACCAGGCCATCTAAGAGCGGATCTACCGAGACGAAGAAATCATTCGGCGGGAAGCCGTTCCACGCTTCGTTCCACATTAATTTATGCCCGGTAGCACAGCGGCCCATCTGTAACTGCGAAGGATGCGTGGTGCCACACATTAGTGCCGTCATCCAGTCACAGTGCTCTACCCAACTGTAGGTAGCCGCTTTAACTGCCGGATCCTGACGGAAAATGTGCAAGGCTTTAGCCCAGTACCACTCCGACGAGTAAATACCGCCCATATAAGACAGGTAATTCACATCGTTGCTGTTGGCAGCCTTGGTAATTTCACCTGCTTCTTTTAGCGAGGTGTGATCTTTCCACAACACAAACATCGCATTGGGGTTTTCACTGAATTCTTCAGTTAATGCCAGAGGCAGACCTTCGGCATTAATCGCTACCGGGGTAGAACCGGTTGTATCAAAGCTCATCCCCACAACTTTATCTGCCGTGCCAGCGGGTACTTTCGACCACAGCGCATTCACCACTTCGATCAGGCTATCCACATAGTCCTGAGGGTGCTGGCGGTACTGGTCTTTCGCCGGCTCGCAATAACGGCCCTGCGCCCAGCGGGGATAATTCACCATATGGCTGGCCAGCTCTTCGCCGGTAGTAACATCTACCAAAAGGGCTCTGACTGAATCAGAACCATAATCCAGCCCTAATGTATAACGAGACATATTTTTTATTCCACTCACTGCTAACAAAATTAGCCAATAAATTTTAATTGTATGATAATATCAATAATAGGCAAATGTAAAGGTAATATAAAATTAATATTAACAGTATAGCCGGTGAATAAATCGCCAGCACAGAAGTTGTTAAACGCGTTTCCATAATGCTGTTAAATGCCACTGACAAGGCCTGAAAAACTTAGTAACCCTTTGAATTTATTGAGAGTGGAAAGAACTATGACTACCCAGTTAGAACAGCTTAAATCTATGACAACCGTGGTTGCCGATACCGGTGACTTCGAAGCAATTGCTTTGTATCAACCACAAGATGCGACCACTAACCCGTCGCTATTGTTAAAAGCCGTACAAATTGAAAAGTACCGTCCACTGGCAATCGAAGCCGTAAATTGGGCGAAAGGACAGGGTGCTACCGATGATGTTGCAACCGTTGCTGCAGACAAACTGGCGGTATTAATTGGTGCCAAACTCATGGAGCAGGTGCCAGGTTATGTGTCTACCGAGGTCGATGCACGCTTATCATTCGACACCTT
The DNA here is from genome assembly GCF_913058315.1 of uncultured Alteromonas sp. Taxonomy (GTDB): domain Bacteria; phylum Pseudomonadota; class Gammaproteobacteria; order Enterobacterales; family Alteromonadaceae; genus Alteromonas. The sequence continues at coordinate 28,562 of NZ_CAJXQY010000014.1, forward strand.
AGCCACGGTTGAAAAAGCTAATCATTTATTGGCTTTGTACCGCGATCAGGGTATCGACACCAGCCGGGTGCTGATTAAAATCGCAGCTACCTGGGAAGGCATTCAGGCGGCCCGCATTCTCGAAGAGCAGGGCATAAAAACAAACGTGACCCTGGTGTTTTCTTTTGCTCAGGCCCGGGCATCGGCCGAGGCTGGCGCTTTCCTTATCTCTCCTTTCGTTGGTCGTATTCTTGACTGGTATAAAGCCGACCAGCCAGACGCTGACTTTAACGGCGCTAACGATCCGGGCGTGCAGTCGGTTACCCGTATCTATAACTACTTCAAAGAACACGGTTATAACACTATTGTGATGGGCGCGAGCTTCCGCAACATCAGTGAGATTCAGGAACTGGCTGGCTGTGACCGCCTGACTATCAGCCCGGGACTGCTTGATGAGCTGGCCAATAACGATGCTCCACTGCCGCGTAAGCTTGCACCAGTCGATGCACCTAAGGCGGCCGCAGCGGCCTTAACCGAGCAAACCTTCCGCTGGGATATGAACGAAGAAGCCATGGCTACAGATAAACTGTCGCAGGGTATTCGTCAGTTCGCTAAAGATCAGGTAACGCTGGAAACCATGCTAACCGAGCTGGCAAAATAAACCGTTCACTAACGAGATAAAAAAATGCGGCTGACAGGACACTGTCAGCCGCATTTTTATTATACGAATACACTAATAAATATATTACTTATTAGTGGGTGTATGGCCTTCAATAAAGCTACGAATATCGCTAAATAACGCCGTTTTGGCCGCACTGTTTACATACATCATGTGCCCGCCTTCGTAATACGTATACCAGATTTGCCCGGCATTAATGGCATGCCGGTTAAGGGTATACTCGGCGTCAAAGAATGGCGTCACCAAATCGTAATATCCCGATGCCACCAGCACATCCAGCTGTGGATTAATCCGCAACGCCTCCGACAACTGCCCCGCCGTATTAACGTAAGACGGCTCCCAGGAGGTCCCCTCTTTACTGGTTCGATAACGCCAGTTGCGGTTTAGGTTTGGATCCGCAGGTGATAAGTACTGACGCTCCCAGTTCACGTTAAGTGAGTTGCGCATATACACCTGCAGCGCACTGTTGAAGGCTGCCGAAATAGTGTCTGATGCCGCGTCCCGTTTGGTTCTGTCATCCACATCATCACGCTCATCACCGAGATAGCGGGCATCCAGTAAGCCCACGGTTTTACTTTCTGCACGCAGGATTTCTTTAGCAAAACGACGGGCGCTGATGCGCAAATCGGCCCGCTCAACGTAATCCAGACTCAGGCCGGTAAAGTAAGCCAGGCGCTTTGCCAGATGACTTCTTTGCTCTGGTTTCAAACGGTTGCCCGCAAACAGGCCTGGCAATAATTCGTTGCTGGCAAACTGCCGCGCGTTTTCTAAAAAGGCCTGTTTATTTTTGGGTGCCGGGTTCACTTTACCGTGGTATAACGCGGCCGCCGCCATGGTGGGTACATAAGTCACGTAAGAGATGATATTGTCAGGGATATACGGCGATGACCCCTGATAGTCCAGCGCTTGTGAAACAAACACCAGCCCGTTAATACTGATCTTCATATCCTTTTGCAGAATATTGGCCACATAGGCAGCTCGTGTGGTGCCATAGCTCTCACCGAGTATAAAGATAGGCGAGCCCCAACGGTTATTCTCGGTCATCCAGGTGCGAATAAATTCAGCCATCGACCGGGCATCTTCTTTTAACCCCCAAAATGCTTTGCCGTCATGTTTACCAAGCGCCCTGGAAAACCCCGTACCAACGGGGTCAATAAACACCAGATCAGTCACATCCAGCACCGAGTTGGCCGAGTGTTTAGGTAAATAGGGCGGTAAGCCCGGATGAGTGGCATCCGACGGGACCTCGGCATAGGCCGGACCCAACCCGCTCATATGCAGCCATACCGATGCAGAGCCTGGTCCACCGTTCCACACAAAGGTCACAGGTCGGTTGGCGGCTTTTGCTTTATCGCGGGTGTAAGCAAATGAAAATATGCTGGCTTTAGGCTCACCTTGCAAATCACGCAAATACGTTTCACCTGCCGTTGCCTGGTAAGTGATTTTCTGGCCATTAAACTGACCGGTGTGGTTTGAGATAAACGCCTGCGGCGCTTCAATTACGGTTTTCTCAGCCTCAGCATAGGCCGACGTTATCAGTGCCCCGCAAAACAGTAACAAGCATTTAATTCCCAATCCAGGGCGCATAATTTCTCCACAAATCACTCGTTTTATTGGCTTTCAGTATATAGCGAAATCCGCACAATACAGGCCACAAGCGACGAGCTCCCGCAATCCAATGATGAACCTCCGCGGGTCTGCGCAAAAATAAGGTGGTCAAACCATCAATAAATGAGTATGTTAATTTCGTTTTAGGATGTCCCATCATTAACAAGGAATGAGCTTTATGAAGTTATTAAAGTCTGCCGCCCTTTTTCTGTTCCCCGCCACGTTATCAGCCAGCGCCAATGCCGAATACCTGATTAACCTGGCCGATTTTCCTGACTGGTTCCAACAATCCATGGCCAGAGAAACCAGTGTCGAAACCAGCGGAAAAATGGTAATCGAACGGTTGAACGTTGATGCCCAGGTAAAAGGCAAACCCGTGTTACAGGATAGCGGTAGCACCGACGTATGGTATTACACCATGGATATCGGCTCTGATTCACCGGTGGAATGTTATGCCTTTTTAGAATTTGATGGCGCAGCCAACTCCCTGCATGCCATTGTTGAACACAGCCTTGGCGGCGCAGAGCAGATTAACGGAAAAGCCTTATCCGGGCGTTTCACGCTGGGCCTGGATATGGGCATGGTTGGCGACACGCCATATTTGCAGTTAGACACGCTTTACAACTTAGGTGAAGGCGGTGAAAAAGTCGCCGGCGTTTTGAAAGGCCTGTCAGGCCAGACCGAGCAAAGTCTGCAAATATGCGTGCATAACGAAATGGGCTATCAACAAGCTTTCTTCGACGTATTCTCGAGCTTTGTCCAGGCATTTACCGCCAATGATCAGCAACCTGAACTCTATGAGGCCACCTACCGCATGACCATTAATGGCATTCCGGTGGGTTACTCTCAGGAAAAGCACACCATTGATCAGGACGGCGATATTGCTACCGTGTTGCGCGATGCCATGATCACCCCGGTGGACCAGGTAGCGGTATCACGCTCAGATTCGCAAACACTGGAATGGAGCCGCCCCGATGGCTCACTTATTAACGCTCGAGAATATACCATTGAAAATGGCCAGCTGGCTTCACAGTTCGCTATCAGTTCTGCCGAAGATGCCTGGCAGGTAACAGGCCAAATGCAGGGTAAAGAAGTCAGCGCGACTCTGGAATACAACAGCTGGTTATTGTCGAGTTTCGGTAATTACACTGAAACGGCACTACTACTGGCCAGCGATGCACCATCTGCCGATTATCACATCTGGCTTTCGGATGCCGACCCAACCTCAGCCTTACCGGTTACCTTTACCAAAATCGACGAATTGCCAGACGCCAATTTACAGTTTGACCTGGGTCCGCTCACCCTTAAATACCTGGCCACAGAAAATGGTTCCTTTGAAAAAGGTTCCATTGCCCAGGGTGGTGCCGTGCTGATACTTGAAAAAGTGTACAGCAAAGGCCAGCCGGTAATGCCATGAGCAAACTCCTTACCACCCTGGCACTGACGTTTTCGTTAAACGTTAGTGCACAGTCAGTACCCTCACTGGCTGAGATACCGCTGACCATGAGTGATGGCCAGTCCGGCGCCTTAACGAACGCCATTTATCTGGAGGTAGAGACCCGCCAACCCGCTTCGCTGGTAAAATATCTGAGTAATTACAGCGGTGTGACCACAGAACAGCTGAATGATAACACCGTGGCGGTTGCACTAGATCATCAGCCACGGTTTACCGGATTGGTGCAGGCAAATTATGCGCAGCCCAGTTTTGTGATTGATACCGACGAACCGGCAACTCAGGCATTTATTGACGGGTTTACCAAAACCCGGACGGATACCGACAAGCTGGAAGCGATCACCGCCTATGTGAGTGAGTACATTAGTGAGCCGACCTATATTCATGGTTTCAATCTGGCGTCGACCGTGGCAACCCAACGTTCTGGCGACTGTACTGAATTTGCGACCCTGACCACCGCACTGGCCAGAGGGTTAGGGCTACCCGCCCGGTTAACCCTTGGCACGGTGATCACGGCTTACGCGGAGTCAGCCGATGCGTTTGGTCATGCCTGGACTGAAGTCTGGTATAAGGGTAAATGGCAGATTATTGATGCCGCACTGTACGGAGCTGAAGGGCAGCAGTTTTACTACCTGCCAACCGGCATACTCGACAATGAAGGGCCGGGCTTTGCCATGTCTTTAGTGATGGCTTCTTCTTTGTTTCCCAACCGCGTGATAAATGTACAAAACCTGCAATAAGCTGTAATAAGCGCTGCGCATCTGTTCGGGCAGATACGCACGCACTATTTAACTAGAATCGCACGCTGGTCGCCAGCGTTATGCTGGCCATCCCGCCCGACGTGTAAGCACCGGCACCCGCCTGAATCGGCCAGCCTGGCGTAAACCAGTAATCCACGGTTAGTTCTGCAATATCGTCCCGAGGATACGCGTTGCTATCATTGTCTGTCTCAGCGAGGTAGGAAAGCCCTGCGCTAAAGCGCTGATTAAAGAAATAACGGGCATCAAGCTCAACCCTGGCCAAATCATTTAACATCATCTCCATATTAATATCCCAGCCACTGCCTGCGGTGATGTTTGTATAGCGACCAAATACCCGGGCCGTGGTTTCGTTTGCAGAACGGTGAGTACCGTAAACCCTGTCATCGGCATACTCATAAATTACCCCACCGCCCACCTGCCATTCGGGTGTAACGAAGTAGCCAGCGTCAAAGTCGGCGTACAGGTATCTTTCACGAAAAGACACGCTGCGGTCAAAGTCACCATAGCGTAGTTTTGAATTGATCACCCATTTATCGTCAACGAACCACTCGCCACCGAGTTCATACCGGTCGACAGCACTGTCACCAAAATAACGGACAAAAACACTGTTGGTTTTATTCAGGTAAGGCGAAATAAGAAAGGGCTGTCCGCTCACCGGTACATCAGACAAATAGCGCTTGTATTCAATACCAATAAAGTCGTCGCCGTAGTTTTTTATATCGGCCAGGCCAACAGAGATTTCATTTTGGGCGGCCGAGGAAATACCAGAAAAACACAGGCCACATCATCACGCGTTTAATCCTCTGCAGGATTTTCTCAATGAGATGGTTGCATAATGCCAACTCATGAATATAATAATGATAACTATTATCATTTAGATTAGGATTAGTAATGAAGTATAACGCGATCAGTCTTGCCCTGTTTACTGCTATCGCTCTGCCAGCCGGCGTTGCCAACGCAAACGCGGTGCCAGACGATGAGGATATTGAAAAGCTCACAGTTAGTGGCGAGCGTTTAAACAATTACTTGTATAAGCAAGCCGATAGCCTGTCGCGGCTGGACCTCGACATTAAAGACTTACCGCAGTCAATCAGCGTGATTGGCGAGGAAATGATTGATGATTTCGCGTTAAATAACATTAATGCGGTACTCGATACCGTGACCGGCCTGAACGTGGAAGAAGTCGAAACCGACCGGACTTACTTCACGGCACGTGGCTTCGACGTAACCAATTTTCAGGTCGACGGTCTGGGGTTACCCGTATTAAGCGGCAACGTGCACGGCGACATCGACACCGCCATTTACGAAAGAGTTGAGGTTTTGCGTGGCGCAAACGGCTTGATGACCGGTACTGGCAGCCCTTCTGCTACCATCAACTACGTGCGCAAAAAGCCCACCGAGAACACTCAGATATCAGCCCGCGCCCAGTTGGGTAGCTGGAATGCAAAGCGCCTCGACATTGATGCCTCGGCACCTTTATCAGACTCCGTAGGCGCCCGCGTGGTGGTGGTTAAAGAAGATAAAGAATCCTATCTGGATCGCTACGAATTAGATAAAACGGTGGTGTACGGGGTGCTGAGTGCGGCCCTCACGGATACTACTCAGCTAACCCTGGGGGCAAGCCAGCAAACCAGCGATGCCAAGGGCAACATGTGGGGCGCACTTACTCTGTATTATGCCGATGGCACTCCGACCAATTTCGACACCAGTACCAGTACGTCTGCTGACTGGTCGCAGTGGGATGTTACCGATACCCGCTATTTTGCCTTTCTTGAGCAGGAACTGGCCGAAGGCTGGTCACTGAAAGCGGATTACACGCACATTGAAACCGACGAAGATACTCAGTTGTTCTATACGTATGTGTCACGCGATCCGGAGACCGGCGTTACCTTACTCGATCCGGACACCGGCCTGGGTTTGATTGGCTATGGCAGCGAATACACGCTGGATGACGAGCATGATTACGCCGATGTCTATGTGAACGGTAATTTCGACGCCTTTGGTCAATCGCATCAGGTCATGATGGGGGCCAGCTACGCCAAGGTGGCTTATACCGATGTTTCGCTTTATGACTTCCATACCGGTAACGGCTTTCCGCTGCTGCCCGCTATGGAAGAATGGACCGGTAACACGCCCTACCCGGAATTTACCGACGGTGCCACGGGCAGTGACGTTGAGGAAGAACAAACCGCATTCTATTTTGGCGGTAACTTTGCGCTGACTGACAGTCTTTCACTGTTAGCCGGTGGGCGCTTTAACCAGGTTGAAGTTTCAGGTACCTCTTATGGCATCGACGAGACGCTTGATGAAAACGCGTTTGTTCCCTACGGTGGTTTGGTTTACGCCATTAATGACGACATCAATACCTACTTCAGCTACACCGAGGTATTTACCCCGCAAACCGAACGGGATGCCAATTTTAACCGCCTGGATCCGATTACCGGTGAATCAAAAGAGTTAGGCGTAAAAGCGTCATTAATGGACGGTAATGCCCTGCTTACCGTGGCGTATTTCGATATTGATCAGGTCAATGTGGCAGTCGCCGACGGCTTTGCCGCCAATCCGGTATCCGGGGTGGAAGAGCAGGTATACCGAGAGGCTGACGGGTTGAGCTCAAAAGGCTGGGAAGTCGACCTGGCCGGTGAAATTCTGCCTGGCCTGCAAACCAGCCTGGGCCTGACCATTTTCGATCTCGATGGCGACCAGCTTGTTGCCGATTACACGCCGGAAAAACTGGTAAATATTAATGCCACCTATCAGTTTGAGACATTACCGGCACTGAAAGTCGGTACGTCTGTTCGCTGGCAGGAAGCTACCTCGCGTAACGTGGGTCAGGTGCCTGCAGCCTATGCTAACGCCGGTCAGGACATCGTGATTGAACAGGATGCCTACGCCCTGGTGAACATGATGGCCAGTTACACGGTTAACGACAGTATTACCATTATTGCTAACGTGAATAATGTGACTGACGAAAAATACCTGAAGTCGCTCTACTGGGAGCAAGGGTATTACGGCGCGCCGCGTAACTATATGTTGTCGGTAAACTGGCAGTACTAAAAAACAAAAGGCCGCTTAATCAGCGGCCTTTTACTTCATTCATTGGCTTACGCCTGTTCGGCAACGGCTTCAAGCTGCGGACCAGCTTTCACCAGCGCCCGACCTTTATCGTTAACCGCAAACTGCTCAAAGTTATCAATGAACAGTTCAGCCAGTTTGGTAGCCTTCTCGAACCACTCATCCGCACTCTCATAAGTATCGCGAGGATCCAGAATATCCGGGTCAACTCCCGGTAATGCTGAAGGTACCTGCAGATTGAAAATAGGCAATGTATGACACTCCGCCTCTTCAATAGAACCGTCCAGAATCCGGTCGATAATAGCGCGGGTATCTTTGATGGAAATCCGTTTACCCGTGCCGTTCCAGCCGGTATTCACCAGATAAGCCTGAGCGCCTACGGCATCCATTTTGGCCACTAGCTCTTCGCCATACTTGGTTGGGTGAAGGGTTAAGAAAGCCTTACCAAAACACGCAGAGAAAGTGGGGGTTGGCTCAGTAATACCACGCTCAGTGCCCGCCAGTTTAGCGGTGAATCCAGACAGGAAGTGATACTGAGTTTGCGCCGGGTCAAGCTTTGACACCGGCGGTAAAACGCCAAACGCATCCGCGGTTAAGAAAATCACTTTTTTAGCATGGCCGCCTTTTGAAACAGGCTTAACAATATTTTCAATATGGTTAATGGGATAAGACACACGGGTGTTTTCGGTAACGGAATTATCGTCGTAATCCACTACCCCGTTATCATCAACGGTCACATTCTCCAGCAGCGCATCGCGGCGAATGGCGTGATAGATGTCAGGCTCGCTTTCAGGATCCAAATTGATGGTTTTGGCGTAACAGCCACCCTCAAAATTGAATACGCCGTTTTCATCCCAGCCGTGCTCATCATCACCAATTAAACGGCGGTGAGGATCGGTAGACAGCGTTGTTTTGCCGGTGCCGGACAAGCCAAAGAAAATTGCCACGTCGCCATCTTCGCCCATGTTGGCAGAGCAATGCATAGACGCCATATTGTTCAGCGGCAGGTAATAGTTCATCATGGCGAACATCCCTTTCTTCATTTCGCCGCCGTACCAGGTACCACCAATTACCTGCATTTTTTCGGTCATGTTAAACACGGTAAACACTTCCGAGTTCATGCCGTGTTCCTGCCATTTAGGGTTACTGGTTTTTGAGCCGTTAAGGACAACAAAATCCGGTTCACCATAATTCGCCAGTTCTTCTTCTGTCGGCCGGATAAACATGTTTTTAACGAAATGCGCCTGCCAGGCTACTTCCATAACAAACCGGACTTTCAAACGAGAGCTTTCATTGGCACCGCAAAATGTATCAACCACAAACAAACGCTTGCCGGATAACTGTGTACCTACCAGGGCTTTGAGGTCGGCCCAAACTTCCGGGCTGATGGGTTTGTTATCGTTACGGGCAGCTTTGCTGTCCCACCACATATGCTCTTTACTGACTTCGTCTTCAACAATGTATTTGTCTTTCGGTGAGCGACCGGTGAAAACACCGGTGCTCACTGCCACGGCACCGGATTCAGTAACCACACCACGCTCATAACCGGTTAGATCATCACGGGTTTCCTCGGCAAATAATTGCTCGTAACTGGGGTTATAAATAATTTCTGAGGCATCGTTGATGCCGTATTTCGCTAAGGTTTCGACAGAAATGGCCATTGCCTTTTCCTCCGTGAACGGTTGAAAATTAAGTTAGAAAACTTTTCTAAAGGCAACGCTGAACTTATTGTTTTTATTTTGGTTGCAGGGTCTCTTTTAGATATAACAAAGTTAAGGCAGGGGTACAACTGTAGCGGTATTGACGGTAGTTAACATTGATATGCATCAGTTGAATGTGATTAAAAAATAAACACCCCTTACGTCATCTCCGCAGACACCTCTTCCGTCATCCCCGCTGATACATCCTCCGTCATCCCCGCAGATTCATTCTCCGTCATCCCCGCTGATACATCCTCCGTCATCCCCGCTGATACATCCTCCGTCATCCCCGCTGATACATCCTCCGTCATCCCCGCACGCTTTTGAGCGGGGATCTCCTGAAAAGATTGTCTAAGTTTATTAGGCGCTATCGGGAGAGCACTGCTCTGGGGCTACACATCGGAAGTTTCCAATAAACAATCCGGGAGCTCCTAAACAGGTTTACTCATTATAAAAATACTGATTGATACTGCTAGCAGTCTCCACATCTTGTCGGGGTGCCGACTGCACCCAAAGGGGAGGTGGCTCCCCTTTGGAAACCTTCCAGTTCTTTAATCTCGAAGGTGCATACTGTCACCGGGCAGACGCATCCTTCGTCATCCCTGCACACACCTACTACGTCATCCCCGCACACACCTCCTACGTCATCCCCGCACGCTTTTGAGCGGGGATCTCCTGAAAAGGTTGTCTAAGTTTATTAGACGCTATTTAGAGATCCCGGCTCGGAGGCCGGGATGACGGACCTCTTTTTGAATAAGCCAGCCTGTTTCGGAGATCCCGGCTCCAAGGCCGAGATGACGGACTTCTTTTTGAATTAGTCTTACGGTTTGATGGTCCCGGTTCTAAGACTGGGATGAACTAATAAGTATTGCCCGTCTGTCATAAACGCTACAGACAACCTTCCCCGTCATCCCGGAATTTGCGCAGCAAATATCCGGGATCTCCGTGCATAGAGGTATTGATTAAAAAAGCAGTCTGTATGAATTAGCCAGCCTGTTTCGGAGATCCCGGCTCGGAGGCCGGGATGACGGACTTCTTTTTGAGGTAGTCAGACGGTTTTATAGTCCCGGCTCCAAGGCCGTGATGACTAACTTCTTTTTGAATTAGTTTGATGGTCCCGGTTCTAAGACTGGGATGAACTAATAGGTATTGCCCGTTTGTCATAAACGCTACAGACAACCTTCCCCGTCATCCCGGAATTTGCGCAGCAAATATCCGGGATCTCCGTGCATAGAGGTATTGGTTAAAAAAGCAGACTGTATGAATTAGCCAGCCTGTTTCGGAGATCCCGGCTCGGGGGCCGGGATGACGGACTTCTTTTTGAAGTAGCCAGATGGTTTGATGGTCCCGGCTCGGGGGCCGGGATGACTGGTTTCTACTTGAGCAGTGCAGTTGCTTTGGATACGACGTTTTCTACTGTGAAACCGAAGTGTTCCAGTAGTACGCCGCCCGGGGCTGACTCACCGAAGGTTTGCATACCTACCACAGCACCGTCGGTACCTACGTACTTGTACCAGAAGTCAGTGTGGGCCGCTTCAATTGCCAGTTTAGGCACACCGGTGGGCAACACAGACTGCTTATACGCCGCATCCTGATCATCAAACTGTTCCGTACTTGGCATCGAAACCACTCGCACTGCCACGCCGTTCTCAGCAAGCTTAGCGGCGGCATCAACGGCCAGCGACACTTCAGAACCCGTTGCAATCAGCACCAGCTGAGGAGTGCCAGCGCAGTCTTTCAGTACATAACCGCCTTTGGCCATATCGGCTAACTGACTTTCGCTACGGGCCATGGTTTTGGTGCCCTGACGGGTAAACACCAACGCACTTGGACCGGCTTCTTTGGTGAGCGCCTGACGCCATGACTCAGCCGCTTCAACCGCATCACAGGGACGCCAGGTAGTCAGGTTAGGAGTTAACCGCAGGTTAGCCAGCTGTTCAATAGGTTGGTGAGTCGGACCGTCTTCACCCTGACCAATAGAGTCATGGGTATAAACAAAAATCGACTTGGCCTTCATCAGCGACGCCATGCGCACGGCGTTACGGGCATACTCCATAAACATCAGGAAGGTTGCACCAAACGGAATAAAGCCACCGTGCAGCGCAATACCATTCATAATGGCGCTCATGCCAAACTCGCGCACGCCGTAAAACACGTAGTTCCCGGCCGCATCGTCCTGAATGCCTTTTGCTTGTGGCCACAGAGTCAGGTTTGAACCGGCCAGATCAGCACTGCCGCCAATAATTTCAGGCAGCTGACCAGCGAAAAAGCCAATCGCGTTTTGCGAAGCTTTACGGGTTGCCATATCTTTCATTTCAGCCTGGCACTGACGAATATAAGTATCAGCCTTATCGTTCAGTTCAGCAGGCACCTGCTGCTTAATGACGCGGCGTTCAAACTCAGCTGCCAGTTGCGGGTAAGCAGCCGCATATTCAGCAAACTTAGCGTCCCACTGTTGCTCAGCGGTAGTGCCTTTTTCTTTGGCATTCCACTTAGCGTAGATATCTTCCGGCACTTCAAACGGGCCGTGTGACCAGTTAAGTTGCTTACGCACCTCGGCAATTTCATCGTCGCCCAGCGGCGCGCCGTGGCAGTCGTGACTGCCTGATTTGTTTGGTGAACCAAAGCCAATCACGGTTTTACAGCAGATCAGCGTTGGTTTGTCGGTAACCGACTGCGCTTCTTCAATGGCAGCCTGCAGAGCGGCTTCATCGTGACCGTCAACGCCTTTGATAACGTGCCAGCCATAAGACTCAAAACGCATCGGCGTGTTGTCGGTAAACCAGCCTTCTACATGGCCGTCGATAGAAATACCGTTGTCATCCCAGAAGGCAATCAGTTTGCCCAGCTTCAGAGTGCCGGCCAGTGAACAGGCTTCATGAGAAATCCCCTCCATCAGACAGCCGTCGCCCAGGAAGCAATAGGTGAAATGATTAACGATATCGAAATCATCACGGTTGAATTGCCCGGCCAGAGTCTTCTCGGCAATAGCCATACCCACAGCGTTAGCAACACCTGCGCCCAGTGGACCGGTCGTTGTTTCCACACCTACGGTGTAACCATACTCAGGGTGACCCGGCGTTTTTGAATGTAACTGACGGAACTGTTTAAGTTCTTCAATGGGCAGGTCATAGCCGCTCAGGTGCAGAAGAGCATACTGCAACATGGATGCATGGCCGTTAGACAATACAAAGCGGTCACGGTTAGCCCAGTTAGGATTGGCCGGGTTATGCTGCAAGAATTGCTGCCACAGTACGGTAGCAATATCTGCCATACCCATAGGCGCACCGGGATGACCAGACTTGGCTTTTTGAATTGCTTCCACTGCGAGCATACGAATAGCATTAGCAGCGACTTGAGTTGATACTGACATGAGTGTAAAGACCCTTTATTACTATTATATTATAAATAATAAATTGAACTGGTGGTCTAACACAACCTATAAGTTAAAAAAAAGAAGCCTCAATACACTAATCATTAACAAATCCCTGCTTATGAACACATTTTCAGGGCTAAGTCTGGTTATATTGGGGTAAATCTGTCACGTTATTATGGGCCTGTTACGTTTCGGAGCACACTGTCATGACAGATCGCATACAAAGCCTGAATGCTGTTGGCATTCTGGTAGACGACTACGATGAAGCTATCACATATTTTACCGGGGTGCTCAATTTTACGCTCATCGCTAACGAAAAACATAAAGACGGTTTACGCTGGGTATTACTGCATCCTCCCGGATTGTCCACCACGGGCATCATGCTCAACCTGGCCCGCTCAAGAATGGATAAAATTGCCGTCGGCAATCAGGCCGGCGACCAGGTACTCTTCGTCCTGCAAACCAACGATTTTTGGCGTGATTACGAATTTATGCAAAGCCAGGGCGTAGACTTTATCGAAAGTCCAAGGGATGAGGACTACGGCACCGTGGCGATTTTTGAAGATCTATACGGCAATAAGTGGGACCTGCTGCAGGTCAAGGACGCCTGAACCAAAGCACGGTTGTTACGCCTTGATACAATTAGCCAGTACCCAGCTTGCCTCGATTGGGTTAAGCTCCATAAGTCAAAATAGATTGAGGCTGTAAATCATGGAAGTATTACTGGACTATATTCTCACTCCACAACTGTTTATTCTTGTCCTGGTGGTGATTTTACTTAAATCATCCATCAAGTTTGTTCCCCAGAACCGCGCTTATTTGGTTGAACGTTTCGGCAAATACCAGTCAACTAAAGAGGCTGGCCTGAACTTTATTGTGCCCTTTATCGATCGAATTGCTGCCGACCGCTCACTGAAAGAGCAAGCGGTTGATGTCCCCGAACAAAGCGCCATTACCAAAGACAACATTTCACTTCACGTCGACGGCGTGCTGTATTTCCGCGTGCTGGACCCGTATAAAGCCACCTATGGTGTGGATAATTACGTATTTGCCGTCACCCAACTTGCGCAAACGACTATGCGTTCAGAACTCGGTAAGATGGAACTGGATAAAACATTCGAAGAACGCGACCAGTTAAATACCAATATCGTCACCTCCATTAACGATGCCAGTGGCCCTTGGGGCATACAGGTACTGCGTTATGAAATTAAAGACATCGTGCCGCCTAACTCAGTGATGGAAGCCATGGAAGCACAGATGAAAGCTGAGCGGGTGAAACGGGCTCAAATCCTCGAGTCAGAGGGTGATCGTCAGGCCGCTATTAACCGTGCTGAAGGTGCTAAACAGTCAGTGGTACTGGCTGCAGAAGCCGATAAAGCCGAACAGGTACTCAAAGCCGAAGGTGAGGCCCAGGCGATTCTGGCGGTAGCGGCAGCCCAGGCCGAAGCACTGCGAAAAGTGGGTGAAGCCGCCGATACTGAAGAAGGCCAGAAAGCCATTCAGCTCGACCTTGCCACCAAAGCTATTGAAGCCAAACAGGCGATTGCCAAAGAGTCTTCCATTGTGTTGCTACCCGATGGTAATACTGAAGCTGCCAGCCTGGTTACCCAGGCGATGGCTATCATTAATAAAATGAACAACAAAGACTAACCGCTATGGACTGGATATATGCAAATGTCACCACAGTACTGGCCGTTACCGGTTTACTGTTGTTAATTATTGAAGTAGCGGTACTGGGTTTTGCCACCTTTGTATTGTTTTTTGTCGGCTTAGCAGCGCTAATCACCGCGGCTATTTTTTACACCGGCGCACTGGAAGCTACGTATATCAACGCTTTTTTCAGCTGCGCGGTGTTAACCGCTCTCATAGCACTGGTGCTGTATAAACCGCTTCAAAAAATGCAGCAGCAGGTTGAGAAGAAAACCGTGAAAGGTGATTTTAATGGCTTACGCTTTCGCCTTAATGAAGCTATCGCTCCCGAAGCACCCGGCACCCATAAGTACTCGGGTATCACCTGGTCAGTACAATGCGATACCGCCATTGCTGCCGGTACGGAAGTAGAAGTCACCAATGCCGAAGTGGGCATATTTCATGTTCGGCCTGCGCCCGCTAACTAGTCACCCTATATCAGTGCCATACCAGGCAGTGGCTTAGCCCCACTGCCTTATCAGCGCCCTCGCATTAAGCTCGTCAAACTCTCCGTCGACCTTCAGGTACAGTTGATTCTGACTGGCATCATAAACATAATCCACCACGCCTTTTAGTCCGGCCAGTTGTGCCAGTTGAGTGGCTGCCGGCTGAGTTGTATCCGGCACTGTCAGCGCCACACGCTTGAGTTTTTCTCCGGCCCGAATGCCCGCCACAATCACACACCAGATCACGGCAATCACCGCACCGGTGTAATAGGCCGATGTCGGGCCCGCCTGTTCGGTTACGACACCAGACAGAATACCGCCCAGGAAAGCCCCAAAAAACTGAAAGCTGGCGTAGATCCCCATCGCGGTGCCCTTCTGTCCAGCCGGAGCGATAGTGGATAATAACGCCGGAAAATTCGCTTCAAGATAGTTAAAGCCAGTAAAAAATATCAGCAGTCCGGCGCCCATTAGCCACCAGCTTTGCCCGGCAGAGGGCAGTAATACAAAGGCACTGCCGAGCATTACTACAGCGGCAATTAGCATGGAGCGCGGTGTGCGACCACGACTGCTTCGCATCATCATGGCCAGTAAAAATACCGAAATCAGTAATACCGGCAGGTAGAGGGTCCAGTGATTGTCCAGCGGCATGCCCAGTGTTACCAACGTGGATGGCACTTGCACAAACAATAAGGTGATCATCATGTGCAACAGCATGACACTGACATTTAAGCGCCATAAATCCCGCGAGGTAAACAACTGCCACACCTGATCAACGCGGGGTAGCGTGTCGGCGTTAAATTGTTTAGGGCTGTCAGGCACGGCCCATTTCACCAGTGGTAAACAACATAACGCCAGAATACCTGTTACCCAGAACACACCGGCCAGGCCCCAGCTTTCAGCAATCAAGGGCCCTATCACCACCGCAATATAAAACGAAAAACCGATAGCAATGCCAATAATCGCCATCACTTTGGCGCGCTGTTGCTCCCGCGTAACGTCCGTCGCCAGTGCCATAATAGCGCCGGCGATAGCGCCCGCGCCCTGTAAAATTCGCCCGGCGATCAGCCACATCATTGAATCGGCCATAGCCGCGATGATGCTGCCCAGAGCGAACACGGAAAGCCCGAGTAAAATGACCGGCTTGCGTCCCCATTTATCGGAAAGCATGCCCATGGGAATTTGCAGTGCCGCCTGAGTTAAACCATACCCGCCAATGGCTACCCCCACCAACATCACAGAGTAATCACTGAATTCTGTTGCAGCCACAGCCAGTACCGGCATGACCATAAATAACCCTAGCATTCTCAGTACGTAAACAGCGGCAAGCGTTAATGCGGCACGGACTTCAATGGCGTTCAAGGTACTTTCTTCTCTGTTATGGGGGTTAAAACGGGCGCGAATTGTAGCATAACTTGGCCGCCTGTCCCTAGAGCCAGTTATGCATTGTACAAAATTCGCCCGATAGTGCTAATGCTTGGGGGCTCACTGATCTTAAACGCCTGATAGACCATATTCATACCTTCATAGCCATATACCCGTGACACGGGTATATGGCATACTGTTTCTTTTGTATTCTGAACTGGTTCGAATGGATAAAATAGAAGTTCGCGGTGCTCGCACGCACAATCTCAAAAACATCGATATCACCATTCCCCGCGACAAACTGGTGGTGATCACCGGTTTATCGGGTTCGGGTAAATCTTCTCTGGCATTTGATACGCTCTACGCTGAAGGTCAGCGTCGTTATGTAGAATCTTTATCTGCCTATGCACGCCAGTTTTTATCGATGATGGAAAAGCCCGATGTAGACCACATTGAGGGTTTATCACCGGCGATTTCGATTGAACAGAAATCCACCTCGCACAACCCCCGTTCAACGGTGGGCACCATCACTGAAATTTACGATTACCTGCGTTTGATGTTCGCCAGAGTGGGGACGCCACGCTGTCCGGATCACGATGTACCGCTGGACGCCCAGACTATCTCGCAAATGGTCGACAAGGTGCTGGCAATGCCTGAAGGCACCAAGCTTATGCTGCTTGCTCCTATCGTGCAGGATCGGAAAGGTGAACACGTTAAAACCCTGCAGTCACTGGCTGCTCAGGGTTATATCCGCGCCCGTATCGATGGCGAAGTGTGTGACTTGTCGGATCCCCCCGAACTGGATTTACATAAAAAACATACCATTGAAGTGGTCATTGACCGCTTTAAAGTTCGCGATGATTTGCAGTTGCGTCTGGCTGAATCATTCGAAACGGCGCTCCAGCTGGCCAACGGTAACGCTAAAGTCGCCTATATGGATGACGCCAGCGAGCCGGAAATTGTGTTTTCGGCAAATTTTGCCTGTCCCCACTGCGGCTACAGTATTAGCGAACTTGAACCTCGCATGTTCTCGTTTAACAACCCGGCTGGTGCTTGTGGCACCTGCGATGGTTTGGGTACCAAGCAATTCTTTGACCCTTTCAAAGTTGTGGTAAATGATGAACTTAGTCTGTCGGGCGGCGCTATTCGCGGATGGGATAAACGCAGTTATTACTATTTCCAGATGCTCCAGGCCGTGGCCGATCATTATGAATTCAGTCTCACAGCGCCTTTTGGCGAGTTAAGCAAAGAATTTCGCGACATCGTGTTGTATGGCTCGAAGGGAAAATCCATCAATTTCCGCTACATAAACGACCGCGGCGATATCATGGAGCGCAAGCATCCGTTTGAAGGGATCATTCCTAACATGGAGCGTCGCTATCGCGAGACCGAGTCGAATACGGTGCGTGAAGAGCTGTCTAAGTTTTTAAGCCAGCAGCCCTGTAACAGCTGTGGTGGTACCCGGTTGCGTACCGAAGCCCGTCATGTCTTTATCGGCCAGACTAACCTGCCTACTGTGGCCGACATGTCGATTGCCGGTGCATTTGATTTTTTTGAAAATCTTGAGCTCTCCGGCCAGCGTGCACAAATTGCCGATAAGATACTCAAAGAAATTCTCGACCGCCTGCGCTTTCTGGTGAATGTCGGGCTCAACTACCTGAGCCTCTCACGCAGTGCAGAAACCTTATCCGGTGGTGAAGCCCAGCGTATACGTCTGGCCAGTCAGATTGGTGCGGGCCTGGTAGGTGTTATGTACGTACTGGATGAGCCGTCTATTGGCCTGCATCAGCGCGATAACGAACGGCTGCTGAAAACCCTGACCCACCTGCGCGATCTGGGTAATACCGTACTGGTGGTAGAACACGACGAAGATGCCATCCGCGATGCCGACTTCATTATTGATATTGGCCCCGGTGCCGGTGTTCATGGTGGCGAGATCATTGCTCAGGGCAGCCTTGAGGACATCGTAAATAACGATAAATCGCTTACCGGTAAATATTTATCCGGCAAAGAGAAAATAGACATCCCGGCAGTGCGAAATCCGGCCAAGGACGAGCAGTGGCTGGAACTTGCCGGCGCTACCGGCAACAACCTTAAAGACGTAACGCTGCGGGTACCAACTGGCGTTATGACCTGTATCACCGGTGTATCAGGCTCTGGTAAGTCGACCCTGGTCAACGATACGTTTTATAAGATAGCCCAGCGCGAGTTAAATAAAGCTACCACCAGCGAACCTGCGCCGTATAAATCAATGAAAGGCCTGGAGCTGCTCGATAAGGTAGTGGATATCGACCAGTCACCCATTGGCCGCACACCGCGCTCTAACCCGGCAACCTATGCAGGCATTTTCACCCCGATTCGGGAGATTTTCTCTGGTACTCAGGAAGCACGCTCTCGGGGCTATAAGCCAGGTCGCTTCAGCTTTAACGTGAAAGGCGGACGTTGTGAAGCCTGTCAGGGCGATGGTGTAATTAAGGTAGAAATGCACTTTTTACCCGACGTGTATGTACCGTGCGATGTGTGTAAGGGTAAGCGCTACAACCGCGAAACCCTGGAAATTAAATTTAAAGACAAAAATATCCATGAAGTGCTGGAAATGACCATTGAAGATGCCCGGCATTTCTTCGACGCTATTCCGGCCATTGCCCGCAAACTGCAAACCCTGATGGATGTTGGATTGTCTTACGTGCGCCTCGGCCAGTCGGCCACCACTCTGTCGGGCGGTGAAGCACAGCGGGTCAAACTGGCTAAAGAGCTCTCGAAACGGGATACCGGCCAGACCCTGTATATTCTGGATGAGCCGACTACCGGCCTGCACTTCCATGACATTAAACAGCTACTGGCCGTATTGCATCGCCTGCGGGATCACGGCAATACCGTAGTGGTCATTGAGCATAACCTGGATGTCATCAAGACCGCTGATTACATTGTTGACCTGGGGCCGGAAGGCGGTTCTGGAGGCGGTCAGATTATTGCTGAAGGCACGCCGGAAGAAGTGGCCAACAGTGATGTCTCCCATACCGGGCGGTTCTTAAAACCCATGCTAAAATAGGTGAAGCATGTTTGAAATGGACTTACACCCGCGCCTGAGTGAAACCGACGGCGCCGGTCATATTGGCAATACCGTACTGGTAGTATGGTTCGAGGAAGCCCGAACACCTTTGTACCAGATTGTTATGCCAGAGCTTTCCATGGACACCTGGTCACTGATACTGGCCAATTACAGCGTGGATTTTTACGCGCAGATTTTTTATGGCACACCTGTACAGCTAAAAACCTGGATCAAGCGTGTTGGTAACAGTTCATTTGAGACCTATCAGGAAGTCTCGCAGAACGGCAAACGCTGTGCTTCCGGCACGTCTGTACAGGTCTACTTTAATTACCAGACCGGTAAGTCCGAACCGCTACCTGACAACCTCAAAGCAGGTCTTACAACGCATTTACTGCCCCCGGAGGAACAGGCGTGAGTACAGATTTTATTGAAGTCATCGACAATGCCTTAGCACCTGAACTATGCCAGCAGATTATCGAAGCCTTTGATAGTAGTAAGCACTTACAACCTGGTCGCACTGGCGGTGGAGTCGATACCGATAAAAAGCGCTCACTGGATATCTCGTTCAGTCAGGCCAGTGAATTTGCCCCCATGAAAGCGCAGGTAATGCAAACCGTTGCCAGTGCCGTCCACGATTACCTGAAGAAATACTACTTTGCCATCGTTGGCCCGCTGGGGCTGACCCTGCCCGATCCACAAACCGGCCAGCCGGTTAAACTGACTGCCGAAAACTTTGCAGAGATAGGGATACCCGCGCTACCCGGGTTGATGCGCCACCTTTTTCGCACAGGCGAAATCAACGCCCAGCGATACGAAAAAGGCCATGGCGGATATCCCTACTGGCACTCTGAAGTCTTTCCTCAGGTACCGCACAATGAGCCCCTGCATCGCATATTGCTGTTTATGTTTTATCTTAACGATGTCCGGGAAGGCGGCAGTACCGATTTTTACTATCAGGATAAATCCATTCAGCCCAGGGCCGGGCGGATGGTAATAGCGCCAGCTTATTTTACTCACACCCATCGTGGTCAGGTACCAGTAAGTGAATATAAGTACATTTTAACGTCCTGGGTGTTATTCAACCGCGCTGAGCAAATCTACGGCCGCCCCGCAAACTAGTCACTAAAGCAGTCAAGGCAAGCTACCTGACGTCCGCTGGCTTTCTCAATGGCCACTCGAATAGTCTGCTGAGCACTGCTGGCTTGCTCAATTTGCGCAGGCGGAAAGCGGGCTATTTTCCCTAGCAGGATTTAAACAGAGAAACATGGTCAAACAATCAACACCATCTACGTCGATCATTTTTCAGGCTTCACCGAACTAACAGATAACCAATACTTATGATTAGTGAACTTCCAGAAGTTTTGACTACCTCAGTTATGACTAATTCTCTTTGTTCATCTGTTTAACGGTTCTATGATGATATTATCGCAGTAAGCTTCTCATGAGTATTTTACTCGATATACTATATAAAAAAGGATTTTCATGAAAATTCAAGGCAGAGAATATTTCTCCCCTTGGGTCGATAGGCTATCGCTATTCTTTTACACTCCTGAGTTTAACGATATTATGTATCTGGACGAGTATTTACCTATTTTCTGAGTGTGTATCTGATTATGCTCGCTTTAATCTTACCCGGATAGAAAAGGCAATACTCAAATTATTCTTTCCGCGGGGCTTCTAATAGCAGTAGTTCTTATTACAAACATTCCCATACAATGGCGCTGTATTAAAAGTGCTGAACGTTTTTTCTCGTGAGCTATCATTTCTCTTTTGGGGAATTTATCTTTAGCATTTAATTTTAGCGCTATTTCTTTATGAATATACCGCGCTCCAGACTCTCGAAGCAAAATTTGTTTGTGTAAGTATCTTGCTTAAATGTTTTTATTCTTGTAATCAATTAGTACAAGATAACCCTTTCGAATCGGTTAAATTTCCCCCGTTTTTAATGCGGTATCCGCTCCTATCAGACGAGTGGCCGGTTATCTGCCACTAAACACTTTATTTACAATATTTTTACAACTATAGTCTAAAGAAGCAAAAGGAGTTGCTCTGGTGAGTACCTTACGCATTAACTTTGCCTATCGATGTAACAACATAAAACAGGATGCGAAGGTGCCTATCCTAGATTGGAATTTTTTTATGTTGGAGATAAATAATGAACTACTTCAAATTAGCTGGAGTGATAGCCGCGCTATCTGTTTCCAGCCAGATCAAGGCACAGGACTATCAGTTTGTCGCAGCCGACAATAGCCCGGAAACGAAACTTTGCGTTAGCGCAGTTAACAACGACTTAGAGACTATGAAAGGTCGACTGTTCCGGATGGGAATGGGCGATGCCGTGCGAAAGAATATCAACCGCATTTCCTGTAACGATATGTCGGTGGCGAAATTCGCGCATAAATACCAGGCCCAGGATACGTTTGTTTACCTTAACAACCGCAGCGCTTATGGCAATAAAGCCAAGCCGTCGGTAACGATAAATGACCTGGCGCAAACCAGTAACTCAGATGACCCCATCATCGTGTATGTGTCCTCTGCACGCTAAGTAAGCACCGGCCAAATCTAAGTACACTGAAAGGAGCTTCGCGCTCCTTTCTTTTTAGCGATACACCCAGTGGGTTAAGCCCTGCTCGGTTAAAAAGCCTTCCGCATTTTGTCCCTGTAACATAGCCAGCGTAGCCAGCAAGCCAGCCTGGGTACAGGATTCAGCAGCCACGGTTACTGAGCGGGGCGGCAGTTCAATAGGGTAACCGGTGTTAGGATTTAGAATATGACTGTAGCGCTTGCCGTTATGCAGAAGATATCGACGTGCATCGCCACTGGTGGCCAGTCCACCCTGATAAATTTTAACCAGAGTTTCGCCCTGTTCTTCTTGCAGTGGATTTTCAATGCCGATATACCAGGGCTGGTCGTTAAGCCGGCGACGGCTGACCTGAATGTCACCACCAAAGTTAACCACAACCGATACCTCAGGCACCTGCTCAGACACTAACGCGGCCACACAATCCACCGCATACTCTTTACCAATCCCGCCAACATCCAACTGCATGCCCGCAGGCAGAGTCACTGTTTGTGGACTAAGGTCAACTCGGTGCCAGCCAATCAGGGATAACACTGCGTCAATGTCGGCTTTATCGGGCAGACGATCAGAGCCGTCGAAATGCCAGACCTTACCTAACACACCCGAGGTAATATCAAACATGCCCTCACTGAGCTGGTAACAGGTATTGGCGAAGCATAATAACCGCAAGGTTTCCTGATCAATATCGACCGGCTGTCCCTGACTGTTATTGATTGCGCTTATCACACTGTCTGGCCGGTAACGGCTGTACTTGTGCTCGATCCGCTTCGCTTCATTACAGGCCATCCGGGTAATGCGTCGGGCCAGTTCACTATCGGTGGTTTCAAAAAGTATTTCGCAGGGGCTGGCCATGGCCTCGAAGGTCCCCAGCATAAACCCGTCCCGCGGTTGAACGGATACCGGCAGTTCTGCGGTGGAGGCAGCGCTGCCGGTGTTGGCTTGATTAGCGGCCATTAGTACAGTCTGATTGCCTTAGAAATGGTAGTTAAACTGTAATATAACGGCTTTGACACTGGGGTAAAGGTCTAAATCGGCCAGCACGCCCGGCTCGTCAAAACCGGCGTTTTTCGGATCCTGCTGATAATACTCAGCACGGACTGCCCATTCATGGCCGTTTTCCATTTTATGCCCGTACTTCAAGCCCAGGGTATAAGCAGTCATTTCTCCAACCCGATAATCAGCGCTGGCATACATTGGCAGCGGATCGGCCTGGTTAAGGAAAGGGCGATAAAATTCTGCCGCGCTTTGCTGGTAGTAGCGTAAATGAGGCTGAATATAATTGTTATCACCTAAGTTAAAGCGAAAGCGTGAATCAATGGTGTGTGAATCAATTTCCCAGTCATCGGTGGCATACCGGTAGGACACATCTACCACACCACTATCCAGTGCATATTTGGTCTGCACAAAGAAACTGTGTTTGGTCCGCGAATCCGGACGACCTTCGTACACCACATCCTGGGTTATACCGGCGTTATCTACCACGCTTAGCAATTTATACGGGTCTGTCATGTACCCGTCGACCACACTCAGGCCGTAATTAAACTGCATTAGCATACGGCGATTAATCACCTGGGTTACACCAACCAGTAAATCGGTAGTGGTTTTAGATTCTGAGCCGGTTTTATTGTCCCCTTCTTCGTAATCATCATCCCACTCAAATTCGTCTTCACCTTCCTCGTTGTCGTCACCAATATAAGTAGGTGTCAGCATGCTGGTTAAAGCACCAGGTGTACCGCCGACCGGGTCGATAGAATCAAACTGGAACGACAAGCCTGCAGATAACGTAGTGTTACGCATAAATAAATCTTTTTCCAGTAGCCCACTCAGCCCCAGAGACATGTAGTCATACTCGTTGGAGACGTTGACGGCCCCGGTTGCACGCCACGTATCAGCAAAGGGCTGCATCCATGAACTCGACACCTGTACGCGGGTATCCCGGAACGTATCATCAAGCGGCGTTTCTCCGGCTTTCACTACGTAGCCATCTTTACCTGACGGGCGCGAGAACGTTTGCGCGTAAGGCTGAGCCACCGCGCCATTGGCCGACGCACCGGTAAGGGTGTCGAGCACCAGTTTAACGTTAAAGATACTGTCGTCATCATTGGTTTTGGTGGCGTTAATAACGCCCTCAGCAAGACTGACCCGGTCGGTTTCTCCGTAATATAAAATAGCCGTATCAAACTGCCAGTCTTTAAGCATTTCCTCTTCGGCCTGCGCCGCAGGAGAACCTAATAATGCACAGGCTGCGCCTGCCAGTGCCGTTGCCACTGTTCCTTTATTTTTTAGTTGCATCCGCAGCCGCCTCCGGCAAATGAACGCCCACCACTGGTGGCTTCCTTACTAAAATAAATGTGATCATCAAGGCCTAAATCGACGCCTTCCGCGCCCAGAGCCATTTCATCCTTAGCCAGTAGATCACGTTCCCAGGGCTGCACACCCAGAGAGGCACAACCGCTTAACTGAAGAACGCCCGCGACGGCCAGAATAGCTAATAATTTTCGTTTCATGCTGCACTCCTATTCGGCCAACAGGCCCTGAATTTCCTGCTCATAGCTGGCTTGTTTCTCAATGTGAAAGCCTTGATGGGCAATACGTAATTGCCCCGTTTTATCAATCAAATAACTGGTAGGCATGCCTTTGAGCTTGTATGTTTGGGCAGAGTTGCCCTGTGGGTCGAAAGCGACCGGAAAGTGAGCAGGCAGCTTACGCAAGAATTCATCAGCTAACCGGCGCTCACTATCAAGGTTTATGGCAACAACGGTAAAGCCTTGCTCGCCATATTTGGCCTGCATGTCATTCATCCAGGGAAAGGAGCGCTGACAGGGCTTACACCAGCTGGCCCAAAAATCGAGGTATACCACCTGACCTTTGTAATCCGATAAGTTCACCTGCTTGCTGGCCAAATTTAACACCAGTTCAGGTGCCGGTTGTGCAGCCACTGCCGGATTGGCGCTGGCTAATAATAAGCCCGCACTAACACTGATAACACCGGCTAAGGTTCGAATACGACCCATCTTAAAATCCTGTTAATGATTAACTGATAAGCAGTGTAAAAACGAAACCTTAAGGAAAGCTTAAGGAAGCCGAAAATCCTACTCAGCAGTATGCCCTGCCCTGGCTCTCGCCCGCTCATAACGAAATTTTCTGGCGGCAATGCAGATTCACTCGCTTTTACCAATCACTTTGCCGTATATTCTTGCCACTGCTCAGTTTGATGACGCATAGAGAGTCGCTTTACGGTCATTGGCCTGAGCTATAACCCAGGGATTTATAATTTCAACAGGATATAATCATGCGTAGTTTTTTACTTGTTGCCGCATTTTTAGTCAGCATGTTAAGCGGTTGCGCCACATACGACATTCGCTCCACCGCCATCGCCAAAAATCAGCCATTACCCGCCACTCATGGGGTTGTTGCCTTACAGGTTATCAATAATGCCGAGCGGCTCGCGCCGCTACATAAAGGCTGGACAGCCGTGATTGTGGTTCGAACAGATAACATGGACGCGATTAAAGCCGCCGCCATCGCCGAGGCCAAAGAGAAAGCCGAAAAGAAAGGTAAAACCATCGACGAAGATAAGGTCGACTGGGACCCTGAAATCTATGAATTGACGCCCGTTTATCAGGGAACGGTAGACAGCCAGCTGTTTATCGGCAGCATGCCGCCGGGCGAGTACATGATTTCAACGTTGTACAGCTATTATAACGGTGGCGATATGTCATCGTGGATTTCCATGCCGGTATTCTCAGCCGCCGGTGAATTTGCGGTAAGTGACACCACGCTCACCGACCTGGGTTCGGTACTGTTTCAGCCTTTGCTCAGCATTAAGGAAAGCTCATTCTGGAGCACTTCCACTTCATCCAAAGCCTTTGTTACGCGGGTATTTGAAGAGTCCGATTTAGGCAGTATCGTACTGCCACAGTATCCGCAAATTCAGCAGCAGCTTAGTGGCAAAACCAGTCAAAGCTGGCAAACCGATGAACTGGATCCGCTGCGCGAAAAGCTCAGTGTACTGGCAACTGAAAACGCTCTGGCGGCCAGCCCCATTGTACTGCCAACGACTCAGCAACGCGCCCTGGCGGCCAAATTTGGTCGTCTGGCAATCCAGCAAGACGGTAGCTGGACAACCCATAACCTGCCAACCAATTCACAGCTCTACGCTGCGCTGCAGATCGACGGCAAAGTAGCCGTGGGTGGTGAGTTAGGCCAGCTGTTTGTGTCTTCCGACTGGCAACAATGGCAGTTAACCAAGCCAGTAGATGCCGATGAAGCGATTGTCTGGATGGGCCAGACAGCCGATAATTACTTTGCCCTGACCAGCTCTGCCAAGCAATACCAGGTATACCGGTTTAACCAGTTAAATACCCCCTGGCAGAAAGTCGGTAGTTACGTTAAAAAGGATCCTAACGACTGGCTTATCCAGAATGGTGGTCTGTTTGCGGCCATTACCCAACAAGGCACACTGCGCATTTTCAACGATAACAAGCGTCACGACTACAATCCGGCAGATAACAGCTGGTCGACCGACAAAAGCACCTCACTGCGCACTATGGCACAACTTGCTAATGGCGCCCTGGTGGCCGTTGAAGTTAGCCAGTGGGACGGAGTTGGCTCACAATTGATCAGTGTTGATGACGGCCTGACCTGGCAATCTATCAACCGCAATCTGAGTTTATTTGGCGACATTAAGGCAGATGTAAGTTTACCTGTGCTCACCGACAACAATGAAGTCATCACGCTCAGTCGTAACCGCAAGTCCAGTGGCGAGAAAACCCAAATCCGTATTGCCACCACCGCCCTGAGCAACGCAGATGACAGCAGTAGCTGGCAGCTGCATGGCGTGGCCAAAGACAATTGCCATTCGCTACTGCCACAACTGACTACCGGTAATACGCTGTATTTCCTTTGCGATCAGGGCCAAATCGTCAGCACCAGTGACTTTGGTGAAACCTGGCAAACCGATATTGACCGTGATATTGCACAAATGCAGGCGCAATACGAAACCTTTATCGACGAGTTAAAACAGCAGCAGGAAGCTGAAGAAAAGGCTAAGGAAACCGAGGCCGAAGCGGCCAGCGAGAAATAAGCACTGCGGGTAATGCGCCTGACTCACCCGGCGCATTGCCCGTTTATCCAATTATAATTGCCGCAACAGAAAGGTTGCCAGCCAATGACTTTTCTGGCAATTTCGCGCCTCGATTTACTGAACCGGAAACCCTCAATGAGCTGGGCTTTACTGTCTGTGTTTGTACCGACTTTTTTCTTTGTGTCTGTGACACCGGGAATGTGTATGACGCTGGCCATGACACTGGGCATGAGCATTGGCGTAAAACGCGCATTATGGATGATGCTGGGCGAACTCACCGGCGTTGGCTTAGTCGCGGCACTGTCGGCAGCCGGCGTTGCGGCATTACTGCTTAATTACCCGGCGGTGTTCACCGTATTTAAATATGCCGGCGGGGTGTATTTGTTTTACTTAGGTATTCAGATGTGGCTGTCCAAAGGCAAGATGGCACTGAAGAACGCTGAGGATGGTCCGGCAGCCACTCGGACTCAATTAATCGCCCAGGGCTTTATTACCGCCATTGCTAACCCCAAGGGCTGGGCCTTTTTTGTGGCGTTGTTACCGCCCTTTATTGATGCCGCTAAGCCGTTGGCGACGCAATTAGCCAGCCTGATTACAATTATTTTAACCCTGGAGTTTAGCTGCTTACTGATTTACGCCTCTGGCGGCAGAACTTTACGCTCTTTACTCATGCAAAGCGGCAACGTGCGCATTATGAACCGTATAGCAGGTACGTTAATGGCTGGCGTTGGGTTGTGGCTGGCATTTGGCTGACATTATCGCCACAACACCCCCGATACAAAAGCTGCTTAGCTTAATGAATGTAAGCCAAACATATTCCCTTCGGTATCTTTTGCCAGTGTGATAAAGCCGTAATCGCCAATCGAAAATTTAGGCCGCACTACGTTGCCACCAGCAGATTCAATCCGCGATTCTTCCACTTCGCAGTCTTCACAGGAAAAGTAAACCAGTACGCTATTGTGACCTGCCGGCATGCCATCAACACAAACCAGCGCTCCTGACGCGCCATGGCTTTCCATATCAGACGGGAAGGCTTTCATTTGTAATGCACTATCAGAAGGAGCCGTAGGATCCAGTAAATCGGCAAATTCGATGGCAAAGACCGAGCTATAAAACGCAGAGGCCCGGGGCATGTCATCAACGTAAATTTCGAACCACGTAATGGGATTTTTCATAAGGTGCTTTGTGCAAAGAGACAGACTTTCACATTAGCACGTTTTTTATACAAATCGAGCGCTTTTATCACCTAATAAGGATGAACGGCTTCACCCTGCATACTGTAACCCGCGGCGGCCAAATCACTGCTGTATCGTGTGGTGGAGAAGATACCTTCAACCCATACCGCATCGTAGAGGTTCTCTACCGGCACTCCCTCATTCATTTTAACATGCACAATCTGATTGGAAGGCGGTGGTGGTACGTGGATACAAGCACCAAAAAATGGCACCAGTAAGAATTCAGTTGTCAGTTCAGCGGTACCTTCTAAGGGCACAATGAATCCCGGCACTTTTACCCGCTCGCCATTGTAAATGTCGACGACCGGCGCGTCAGGCTGTAACTGAGCCATCTTATTGTTGTGATCGGTAGCCTGTTGAGGTGCCAGTTCATTGAAATCCGGTGGCACTAAGTCTTCCCAGTACACTTCTTTTACGTCACTGGCGTTTACCGCACCAGAAAACAGCATCAGGCACCAGAGTAACGGCACAGCTCGTTGTTGAATCAATCGCAACATAAGGTCTCCAAATAAAAAAGGCCCGACGAATCGAGCCCTTAATCACTAAGCTTAATGCTTATTTTTCAGCTTCGTAACGCTCAACGCTGGATACGATTTCGGCTTTAGCGGCAGCGGCATCGCCCCAACCGTCAATTTTCACCCACTTGCCTTCTTCCAGATCTTTGTAGTGCTCGAAGAAATGCTCAATTTGTTTCAGCAGCAGTGGCTCAACGT
>NZ_CAJXQY010000015.1 GCF_913058315.1 uncultured Alteromonas sp.
GAGATTTCTGCCTGTCTCGTGGGCTCGGAGATGTGTATAAGAGACAGGTGGTGACGAAAGCCCGGCAAGTCGCCAACGCCGCAATGGTAAAAGCGCGGATAAAAGCGGCGCTAAAAACACCGGTAAAGCGCGACGCAAGCCGGCAGGAAAGGCCGGTGGTACAGCAAATAAGCGCGGCAGCACCAAGAAGGGCAAGCCGGCAAAAGGTAAGCAACGTTAATGGCACAGCAAGAATGGTTATACGGCCTGCACGCCATGCAGGCCGTTATTGAAAACGAACCCGAACGACTGATTGAAATCTGGGTGTTGAAAGGGCGTGATGATGAGCGGTTGATTAACATTGTTAATCAGGCCCGCCGTTTCGGCGTATCGGTGCAGTTTTGCAACCGTAAAGTGCTCGACGACAAAGTGAAAGGTGAACAACATCAGGGCATTGTTGCTCGCGCTAAACCAGCGAAAGTGCTGGATGAAAGCGATTTGGACCGGTTACTGGAATCTACCCCTGCGCCTTTATTGCTGGTGCTGGATGGCGTAACTGATCCACATAACATCGGCGCCTGCCTGCGTACCGCCGATGCGGCCGGTGCCCATGCGCTGATAGTGCCTAAAGACAAGTCAGGTGGTTTAACCGGTACAGCCCGGAAAGTCGCCTGTGGGGCGGCCGAAGTGGTGCCGTTTATTCAGGTAACGAACCTGTCACGAACCCTAAAACAACTGCAGGATAAAGGCGTGTGGATAATTGGCACCGCCGGCGAAGCCGAACAGCTGATTTATGACTGTAAACTCAGTGGCCCCATGGCGCTGGTGATGGGGGCCGAGGGCAAAGGCATGCGCCGTTTAACCCGTGAAACCTGTGACGAATTAGTCAAATTGCCCATGGCGGGGAGTGTATCCAGTTTAAACGTATCGGTGGCTACCGGGATCTGTTTATACGAGATTGTCCGCCAACGCGGCCTTTAAGGTAGTAGCCGATGCAGGATCTGGCCCAGCTCGAACGTTGGATGACCGCTATTTCTGAGCCTCATATTGTGCTGGGTTATGGCAGTCTGATGAACGGTGATTCCCGGAGTCGTCACTCCGGCATTCCCCACGACGGCGTTGAAGTCGAGGTCTATGGTTTTGAGCGCGGCTGGATAACCCGCTCTGAGCCTGAACGGCAAACTTATGTAGGGGCTTATCAAAAAAGTAACGGTTGGTTGAATGCCCAACTGGTTCCCACCCACCTGGATCCTGCGCTGCAAAAACGCGAGCAGGATTACCGTTTTACAGCGGTGACTATTGACCAGTTAAATTTTGAGTTAAGTGACGATTTAACAGAACGGTTGATTGAGTGGTTAAAACAGCGGGATATCTGGATTTGTGAGTCGCTGAAAATTGAACCCTCCGAGCCGGACTACCCGGTGCACCAAAGTTACATTGATACCTGTCTGGCCGGTTGCCTGGAATTAGGCGGCGAGGCCGCTGCCAGGCGCTTTATTGCCTCAACGAATGGTTGGGAGCACGATCGGGTTAACGATCGAACTGCGCCCAGATATCCGCGGGCAGCCAGGGTTAACCCGGAAGACTTCGTGGTGATAGACCAGTTGTTGAGTGAACGTTAATGGGATTTGACTCAACCGGTCTTGAGTCTGAGCGTCTGAAATTACGACGCCTGTACCGCGATGATGTGGATTTTATTTTGGCGGTCACCAACGACGAACAATGGCTGACCTACATCGGCGATCGTGGGATCCACGACAACGGACAGGCCAGTCAGTATATTTCAGTGACCAGCGATAGCTTTGCGGCCAAGGGTTATGGCTTATGGTTGGTCGAAGCAAAACAGGCCGATGGCGATCCGCGGATGGGATTGTGTGGCTTTATTCGCCGCCCTTTTCTTAGTTGCCCTGATCTGGGCTATGCCTTCCTGCCCCGTGGCCGCGGTCAGGGCTACGCTGCAGAAGCGGTTAATCTGGTCCTGGCCTGGGCGGCGGACCAGAGTCATGAACGTCAGGTTAGCGCTATCTGCCGGCCAGACAACAGCGCTTCCCTGGCAGTCTTACAGCGAGCCGGTTTCCAGCGTATAGGGAAACTGTTTCAGCCAGAGCAACTTCCCCACGATTTCTTCTTACGTCCCTTGTAAGGTGCGAAGCCAGACACAACCTGCAGCACCATTTCGGCTTTGACTTATGAAGCATATGCTATACTTTAGTAGATATTACTCTATGTAGTTCCATTCAGGCAGGGAGCAGGGACGTCTTGGGCTCGATCGCAGCAATTAAAAACCAGCTTACCCTTATCAGCCAGCGCTACGGCAGAACGCTGACGCTTATGGCCGTCGTGTTGTTTTTGACTTTTGATTTCGTGGCACTGTCGCTCAATGTCTGGTTGTCTTACCGCATTGAGGCGGCGGCTATCAATATTAACCTGTCGGGCAGGCAACGGATGCTGAGTCAGCGCCTGGTTAAAAACCTGCTGATGATGGAAAACGCCTACACCAACGAAGAGGCTTACAGTACAGCGTTGGATGAGCTGAGAGAAACGTTTAAGCGCTTCGATCTCACTCTCGACAGCTTCCATCGCGGCGGACGAACATTTTCGGCCGATCACAATGTAATAGAAGTTGCCCCGCTAACCAGTGACACAACCACGCAAATCGTTCAGCAGGCGTTGTTAGAGTGGTCGCCCTTAAGGCAAAAGGTCAGACAGCTAATTGGTCGGGAATATGACCACCTGTTACTGCAACAGGCTATCGATGTGGCACAGCGAAAAAACCTGATTTTACTTAATTTGATGAATCAGCTTACCGTTGAACTTGAACACGAAACGCAGGCGGAAGCCATGTCGATTCGTTTTTATCAGGGGCTGGCTTTCTTCCTCGCCATTATTAATTTTACCCTGGCTATCGTGATGTACCGCTTACGCGTACGCAAAGCTAATCACTCGGTTGATCTGGTAGATAACATAATGAACCAGGTGGCAACCGGTATTCTGGTGGCCGATGAAAGTGGCAAGATCATCAGGGCGAATAAACTGGTTGAAAGTATGAGTGATTACGCCATGAGCGAGTTGTTGGGTCGTAAAGTAGATACTTTGTGGTATGAGCACGAAGGGGAAATGTACGGTGTACGTAAAATGGGCGATCAGTATCATTGTCAGGTCAAAGTCAGTGAAGTCATGATTGGCAGTCGTCCGGCCACGGTGTACACCATCATTGATGACAGCCAGCAAAAAGCCCAGCAGCAGGAACTCACGCTGCTGGCTTATCACGATCAGTTAACCGATTTACCTAACCGTCATCTCTTTAACGATCGTTTGTCGCTGGAGATGAAGCATGCCTTACGCCGCAACGAAAAAATAGCACTGCTGTTTATCGATCTGAATGGGTTTAAGGGCGTTAATGACCGCTATGGTCACAAGTTTGGTGACTTGCTGCTTGGTCGCGTGGCAGTAAGGATGAAGCAAACGGTTCGTGATTCAGATACGGTCGCCCGCCTTGGCGGTGATGAATTTACGCTGCTGCTCACCGACATACAGTCTTATGCCATGTGTAAGTCGTTAGTGGAAAAAATCATTGATGGCATTTGCAAACCCTATCTCATTCAGGATGTGCTGGTTGAAATTGGCGCCAGCATCGGAGTTGCCTGTTTTCCGGATGATGCAACCAATGAACAGGAATTGTTAAGTCTGGCGGATAAAGCCATGTACCGTTCGAAAGCCACCGGCGAAAGCTGCATTACCTTCGCCAGTGACTGGCTGGTTCATAAGCCTGAGAAGCAACAGTTAGATCAAAACTGAGCCGGCAGCACGACGACTTTATTAATGATAACCGGCTCTACGGGCGCGTCGGCAAAGCCAATTGTGGCTTTGTATTCGGTTTCTACTTCGCCCATGGCGTCGACCACTTCATATCCTTCTACCACAGCACCAAATACCGCGTAGCCCCACGTTCGGCCCGGATCGAGATTGTCGTTTTCATCCAGATTAAAGAAAAACTGGCGGGTTGCAGTATGCGGATCGTTTTGCCGTGCCATTGCGACTGAGTACATGGAGTTTTTGAGTCCATTGCCCGACTCATTAAAGATCTCAGGATAAGAAGACTTTTCTTCATAATCAACAGTATAGCCACCGCCCTGGACAATATAACCGGGGATGATCCGCTGAAAAATCGTCCCTTCATAACTGCGTTTATCCACGTAACGCAGAAAGTTATTGACCGTGATAGGCGCGCGGCGACGGTCGAGTTCTATGATGATATCGCCCATGGAGGTTTCCAGTTTTACCCTGGGATAATAGTTGTCGGGCTGAATTTGTGAACCGTCATCGGCCTTCTTCTCGGCCTGAGCAAACACTGAAAAAATAAGCAGTGAGAATAGCAAAGCTCTGAGCATGGGTTGTCCTTATCTTTTTGCTGCACTAAAAATAACAAACTTGTTTTGACTGGCCAGTGTGGTGACACCGCCAAACAAACGTTTAAGAGTATGGTAATAATCCAGATGCCGGTTGGCTACTACAATCAGATGACCCCCCTTTTCGAGGAGTTCATAAGCATCATGAAACATTTGCCAGGCAATATGATCAGTAATGGTATTTTGCTGGTGGAACGGTGGGTTACACAATACTTTTGAAAACGTAGGGCGAGCCGGCTGCTGAAGCAAGGTTTCAAGACAGTTACTGGCCACAAAGCGGCAGTGCTGCAATTGTTCGGGGAAATTAGTAGTCACATTGAGCTCGGCTGACGCCACCGCCATATACGATTCATCAACAAAGGTGACCTTGCAGCCCGGGGCCATACTCAGTGCATTCAGCCCTAAAACCCCGTTACCGCAACCCAGATCGAGCAAGCGGTCATGGTCACTGACCTGCATATGCTCGAGTAAAAAACGGGCGCCAATATCCAGTGACTGCCGGGAAAAAACATTGGCATGGTTAGCCACCTGAACTGTCCGTCCATCAGGTAAACGGCACGGCCACACCGTGGGGAACGGGTTGTTAATCTCGCGATTAAGCACCTTAGAGTCAGGCTGACAAAATATCAGGCGCGATTTCTTTTTGGCCAGTGAGGTATTGGTTGGCCCGATTAGTCGTTCAAATAAGGAAAGTACTGAGCGTGTAACGGTTTTTACCTTAGCACCGGCAACGATTACCGTCTCGGGACTGACTACCTTGCGCAGCGCCAGCAACTGACTTTCCAACAGTGCCAGGGTACGGGGGATTTTTATCACCACTAACGCCGGTGAGGAAGGTAAAGGTGTCAGGCAATCCTGTTTTTCCACTTCGGGCAGTTGGTTGGCTGTCAGGTTTTCAGCAAACGACAACCAGGCAATTTTGGAATCGGATACCCACACCGGCTGTTCTTCGGCAAACAGACAGCCGAGAGCGCCGAAATCATCGTTAAGGATTAACCAGGGTTTGTCACTGCCGGATAGTTCAGGGAGTGTCAGAATATGCTCGTTGAGCAATTCATCAGCGCTATCCCAGGCCTGCAGGCTTTTATGCTGATGTTTCGCCGGGTAGCGGATCAGCGTAAATTTGCGGTCAAATAGTGTAAACTCGGTGTTCATGGTTTGTGGTTTGCCCGGTGTTATCGATAATGCAATTTAACTTATTTGCCAGTCAGACGTCTGCGCTGGCGCCTGTTTCACTGTCAGATGCTGACATCCGGTATCAGCCTGACTGGTTGTCTCCTGAACAGTCAGAAGACTTATTCCGCCAGCTTCAGCAAGAATTACCCTGGCGGCAGGATACTATCAAATTGTATGGCCGAGAGGTAAACATTCCGCGTCTACAGTCCTGGCACGGTGCGCCGCATTGCGAATTTACTTACTCGAATTTACGCATGCTGCCGCATCCCATGCCCACTATTTTAACGCAAATTCAGCAGCGGTTAAGCGCTGAACTCAATGCGCCATTCAATTGTGTACTGGCAAACTGGTATCGAGATGGCAATGACGGCATGGGGATGCATGCCGATGATGAGCCGGAGCTTGGCCCCCGTCCGGTGATTGCTTCAATCTCTTTGGGCAGCGTAAGGCGCTTTAGTTTTAAACATTTACACAGCGGCGAGCGCCACGAATTAATGCTTGAGCCCGGCAGCCTGCTGGTAATGGCTGGCGATACACAGCGCAACTACCACCATGGACTGAGCAAGACGCGTAAACCTATCGGTGGTAGAATTAACCTTACTTTTCGTTATATTCCCGGAGATGACAACTCCGATGCAGGTGAACCATAAATGATGCAGGTAAAACCCTTTATAGAGCAGCAACTGACGACTGAACTTGGGCCACAATATCTGGCAGTGCTGGATGAAAGTTATATGCACAGTGTACCTGAAGGCGCGCAAAGCCACTTTAAGGTGACCGTAGTCAGTGAGGCCTTTGAAGGATTACGTCTGATTGCCCGCCACCGTCAGGTGAATGCGTTGGTAGCAGAAGCGCTGGCCGGGCCGGTTCATGCTCTGGCCCTGCATACGTATACGCCGGCCGAGTGGCAAAAGCGTAATCAAACCTCAGTCGACTCGCCTGCTTGTCTGGGCGGCAGTAAATTCGATTAAGCTCCGGTTAGGCCTACAACAGTCCCTGCCCGGAGAGAAAGTCGAAAGCGGCGATAGTCAGCGGCAAGGATAAAACCGTAGTAATGGCGATGATACTGGCCGCCAGTCGATAGTCACCGCCGAGTGTACGTACCATCACATAACTGGCCGCTGCCGTGGGCGCTATCGTCATTAGCAGCACAATGCCCAAGGGCATGCCACGCAGACCGGCCGCATAAGCCAGCCCCACCATTACAGCCGGATAAAAAATGCACTTGCTCAATGAGCTGAGACTAATATTAAACCAGTCGGCACTGAATGAACGAAACTGCAGCGAAGCGCCGGTACACAACAGTGCCAACGGTAAGGTTAGTTGGGCGAAGTATTCGCCTGTGGTGGTTAACAATACCGGTAACTGCCAGTCGAAATAAGAAAACGGTAACGCAATAACGATGGCGATTATTAGCGGGTTCTTCACAATGCCTTTTACCTGTGAGGTAAGTGAGCGCTTGCCTTCCTGATAAAAGTTAAGAATGAAAACAGACAGCACATTAAACAGTATAGTCACCATACCAAGGTAAACCGAAGCGGCAGCCAGACCATCATTGCCGTAGGTCTGAGCGCAATAGGCCAGACCAATTATGCCCATGTTGGCCCTGAATCCGCCCTGGGTAACCACGCCGGTTGCTTGGCGGTTCGGTACCATCAGATGGCTGGTTAGCATCAACACCAGAAAATAGCCCAAGGTGCCGATTAGCCCGGTAATAATCAATACCGGATTGGCGGCTTTGCTAAAATCAGCCTGACTGATAGAAATAAACAGCAGCGCCGGCAGTGCTACGGTAAAAACCAGTTTGGAGCCGGTGGCCACGAACTCATCATTTATGAGTTTGGCGCGCAGCAATAGATTACCCATGATAAGTAAAACGAGTACCGGGCCAATAACGGTAATGGCAAAATCAAAGGTGGATGCTTGCATAACGATTGAGAACCCCGAGAAGGCAGTGAAAGCGTTCTGAAAACAACAGCATACCACCAATTAACGGGAACCGGGCAAGGTTAATGTTGTCACCTGTGCGTCAGACGGTGGAAAAGTGAAATGGAAACCACACCAGTTTATGGATTTTTATATATAAGCTTTTATTAATTAGGCTATATTTTATCTAACCATGGATAAATAGAGTCTCGCGATGATATTCAGACGTAGCCAGCCTGTAGCTGAACTAGCCGAAATAGAACGTTTAAAGGCAGAAAACGCCCGCCTGGAACAGAACCTGTCTAATATGGAGCAGCAACTGCATACCGCCTACGCCGATGCAGAAGTGCTGGCCAGTAAAATGGCAATGTAAAGAAAGCTGGTGGAAAACTTCTTCCATTCGCTGGAAATGCTCGACTCAGTGCGTACGGATGTGGCCGCGTCGGCTACCGAGGTGGGGCATGAGAAAGACCGTCTGGAAAGCACGCTCAGCGAGTTTGCACTGATCAGTAGTACCCTGACTCACTGCGTGAATGTACTGCAAACCCTTGCGGGTAAGTCTGAGTCGATGAACCAGTCTATCGAAGAACTGTCTAACTCAGCCAGCGAAATTCAAACCTTTGTAACCCAGATTCAAAGCATCGCTGAGCAAACCAATCTGCTGGCCCTGAACGCAGCTATTGAGGCCGCCCGGGCGGGAGAGCAGGGACGAGGCTTTGCGGTAGTCGCCGATGAGGTCCGGGCTCTGGCGGCGCGCTCGGCAGACGCGTCGAAACAGATTTCTACTCTCACTCAGGCAACCAGTCAGCAAACGGATACCACGAAACAATATATCGCCCAGAGCCATACAGAAACGTTGGATGTGTCGGAGTCGGCCACTAAGATCAATCAGTCTGTACATGAAATATCCGCGATGGCGAGTGGGATGACGAAAGCGATTTCAACCGTGAGTCTGAGCACCTTTGTTCAAACAGTAAAGCTCGATCACCTGGTGTGGAAGGTTAACGTGTACAAAGCTATCCGCACGGAAAATACCCAGCAGGCCGGGCAACTGGCGGACCACCACCAGTGTCGTCTGGGTAAATGGTACTACGAAGGCGATGGTAAGAAACTCTACGCGTCTTTCCCTGAGTTTAAGAAACTGGAAGCCCCCCATGCGCGGGTGCATGAGTCAGGTATTGAAGCGCTAAAGGCCAGTGAACAAGGTGATTCACAAACACTAATCAACAAGCTGCAAAACATGGAAGACGCCAGCGTTGATGTGTTTGACTGCCTGAATTCACTGAAGGCCAGAATTACTCAGATGTAGAACGGGCGGGTTCTTTTGCAAGAACCTGCTGTAACCCTTTTTGCATCAGCGCAGTTCTTCGCTGATTAATCATTTGCCGGGAGACAATCAGTCCCAGCAACAAAGCCGCTATGGGTAACCAACTGCCGTAGCCCAAAAACGAATATAAAATACCACCCAGGCCAAAGACCATAAATACCGGTAACAGCCAGCAGTACATTTGAAACACGCGTTTAGCTGGTGGATTGAAACTGATATCGCGGGCTTTTTCCAGCAAGGTAAACTGCTCATGGCGTTCACGATCGGCGATTTCCGGAAATTGGTCGATGTATTCTTTTATATCCATAACTGGCGGTTCAACGTTATTTTTGCTGCAAAGTGTAGGCGCAGCGAATTCACAATGCAATCCTAGGGCGGGCTAACCTGATTAAGTAAGATATCCACGGCTTCAGAGACCCACTCTGCAATGGTGTTCTGATCGGGAATAAAATCAGGATGCAGTAAACAATACATCTGTGATTTGCCCCGCAAAACAGTAATAAAATCGGTCGCCAGACGCAGCGGTTCGCAACCGTTATCAGCCAGTTCATGCTTTTGCAGAGCGCGGTTAACTGCTTCGGCTATCACCGGCAGGATGCTGGCGGGGCCGGCATCATAGAACGTTTTTGCCAGGCCTGGAAAGCGGGGGGCTTCGGCAACCACTGCCCGAAATAATGCCAGGTTCTCTGCGGCCAGTAATAGGGTAAGGTAAGCCTCACCAATACGGAACAGCGATGCCGAAAAGTGCGCATCAGGCAGGCCAATGGTTTTGACCTGTTCGATAAAATATTTGCACTGGGTATTCACCACACAAGTAAATAAACTCTCCTTGGTAGGAAAATGATTATACAGGGTGGCCTTAGAAACGCCGGCGGCCTTCTGGATCAGATCCGTGGTGGCGCCGGTATAGCCGTATTGCAGAAAATAATGCGAAGCCGCAGTGATAATAGCCTGAGTTTTTTGTTGTTTCTTACTGAGAGACATGAAGTTTTGATTACCGCAAGTGTTAACTATCATGTTAATGGCTACAGCAGGCTTAGCAATGCCGTACAGAGCAGGTTTGACCGTGTTTATCGCAGCGGGCGGCAGATTTTTACAAACTGTTAAAGGACAAATGATCCTGGTAATGGTAGGATCGCCGACCGATTTTTAACCACCTCAGTGCTGAGATAGTAATGTTTGATATCATCACGAGTAAAGAAAGTAACGTAAAAAATGACGTGCTCTCCGGAATAACCGTTGCCCTGGCTCTGGTGCCCGAAGCCGTTGCTTTTGCATTTGTTGCCGGCGTTGAGCCGATGATAGGCCTGTATGCGGCCTTTATGATGGGGTTGATTACCTCTGCCATTGGTGGCCGTCCGGGTATGATTTCCGGTGCAACGGGAGCTATGGCGGTTGTTATGGTTGCCCTGGTGGCCCAACATGGTGTGCAGTATTTATTTGCCGCTGTGTTACTGGCTGGCTTATTGCAGATAATGTGCGGTGTGTTTCGCTTAGGGAAATTTATTCGCCTGGTACCTTATCCGGTTATGCTGGGCTTTGTGAACGGCCTGGCCATAGTGATTTTCCTTGCCCAACTTGGGCAGTTTAAAGTAACCGGCGCGCTGGGTACCCAGGAGTGGATGAGCGGTACTATGCTCTACATCATGCTGGGATTGGTGGCGTTAACCATGGCAATTATTTATTTACTGCCTAAGCTGACCAAAGCCGTCCCCGCGTCATTGGCGGCCATTATCACCATTACCCTGCTGGTACACGGGCTCGATTTGGAAGCCCGTACGGTTATCGACTTTGTGCGCGACATGCTGCCGGCTGACCAACGCGACAGCGCAACCCTTGCAGGCGAGTTACCGACTTTTGCCATCCCCATGGTACCGTTTACCTGGGATACGCTGATGATCATCTTACCAACCTCCGTTATTTTATGCCTGGTGGGTCTGATTGAGTCATTATTAACCCTCACGCTGATTGATGAAATGACCGATACCCGTGGTCGTGGCAACAAAGAGTGTATTGGTCAGGGCGTTGCTAACACCGTTAACGGTTTCTTTGGCGGTATGGGCGGTTGTGCCATGATTGGTCAGAGTATGATCAACATTAACTCCGGCGGCCGTGGGCGTTTATCCGGGATTACGGCCGCTATCGTCCTGCTGGCGTTTATTCTGTTTGCCGCACCACTGATTGAAATGATCCCACTGGCAGCGCTGGTTGGTGTTATGTTTGTGGTGGTCATCGGTACCTTTGAGTGGGCCTCGTTCCGCATTATTCGCGGGGTTAATAAGGAAGATGCATTTGTCTTGTTCCTGGTGACAGCCGTGACCGTTATTGCCGACCTGGCGATTGCCGTGGTGGTTGGGGTAATAGTTTCTGCGCTGGTGTTTGCCTGGAAAGCTGCTCGCTACGTTGATTCGAAAACCCACATCGATGACGATGGCTGGAAGGTCTACGAACTGCGTGGCCCGGTATTCTTTGGTTCAGTAAGTCACTTTAAAGAGCTGTTTGATATCGCCAACGATCCGGATGATGTGGTTATCGACTTTAAGAACAGCCGGATCTGGGATTCATCAGGCATTGATGCGCTGGATGGTCTGGCCGATAAATACGAGCAGGCGGGTAAGAAACTGCATATTCGTCACGTGAGTCAGGAATGCCAGAGCTTGCTTAACAAGGCCGGTAAATTCGTTGAGATAAACGTTAACGAAGACCCTCGCTACCGGATAGCAACCGACAAGCTGGCTTAACCGGTTAGTTTTACAGGCAAAAAAATAAAGGGGTCAGAGTAGATTATTGCTAAAGCGATAATCTACTCTGACCCCTTTATTATTGCCCGGAGCAAAGTGCTTTTAGTCGCGTTTGGCTGCCAGGTAGTTAAACAGTTCTAAACGTTCTGTTGGGGTTAAATCGCGGCCAATCTGAACTTTGTATTTACCGTTAACAATGAAGGTAGGTACCGAACGTACTTCACGGCGATAATCTTCGACGAGTTTATTGTTTTTGC
Source organism: uncultured Alteromonas sp. (assembly GCF_913058315.1). Taxonomy (GTDB): domain Bacteria; phylum Pseudomonadota; class Gammaproteobacteria; order Enterobacterales; family Alteromonadaceae; genus Alteromonas. The sequence goes on from NZ_CAJXQY010000015.1 coordinate 11,816, forward strand.
CCAGCATAGACTTCACACCAAAGCTTTTAGCCAGCTTATCAAATTTTTCAGAATCCACACCGTTGATAATAAAGATGTTGCGGATATCTTTTATGCCGGTAATGGTGGCACGTTGTTTATGAATATAGTTAAAGATTGCGGCGCTCAGCTTGTCTTCCTGCTTTAACGCTTTCGCAATTAACATACCCGTGGTCACTTCATCCTGCACTTCCTGGCTGGCGTAAGGCATAAAGTTAACGTGCGCTTTTTCAAACTTAACGCCTTCATCCAGGGATTTTTTCAGCTCAGCAACAAATGGCTCTGTGCGGTAGCAGTGCGGGCACCAGTAAGAGAAAAACTCAACGACCTGAGGTGAGTCACTTAATGGCTTATCGACTTCTTCATAATGTTTACCTTCCTCCCACTTAACTGCGGCAGAGGCCTGTAATGGAATCAGCAATGCTAGTAAAACCCACAAAGCAAACTTCTTCATTCGAGTGTTTTCCTTTCTAATTCAAATAAACGTTGAGATTATCATACCGGTAAAAATTCGCCTAGTCAGCGACGACCAGGCGAATTTAACGGCGATTAATGGTTAAAAACGATAGCTGGTATGGGCCAGGATACGTCGCTGGGCACCACGATAGCCAATAATATCTTCATAGTCTTCAGACAATGCGTTATCTACTCGGACCCCGAATTGCCACTGTTTGTTCCAGTCGTAGTTCACATTAATACTGGTTAACCAGTACGGTTCCAGGCTCAGGATTTCGCCACTGAATGAGGTCGGCGGATAAAAGACATCCTCACGAACCCCGGTGTAATCGGCTTTGATATAAACAGATAAACCCTGAACCGGCAATGAATGACGATAGGTTACAGAGCCTGTGTGATTGGGACGGCGTAGTTCAACTGCCTGATCGACACCGTCGCCGCTGGTCGCATCCAGGTAACTGTAGTGGGCCGTGATCTGCCAGGTATCAGCAACCCATTGCACCGATGCTTCAAAGCCGTCGCGGCGGGAATCCTGGCTGGCATTGGCCACTGAACTAAGGCCACTGGCGCTGTCCCACACACTGGTAATTTCATTTTCCAGCCGGGTAGTATAAACGCTGAAATCTGCCGTTAGCTGGCGACCAAAGGTGGTTTGCAGGCCAATCTCAAATTCACGGCTTTGCTCTGGCTCAAGCTCAGGATTGCCAATAAATTGCGCCGGGAAATAACCATAAAGCTCAGTAAAATTGGGGGTTTTCACCGCCTGACTGACACTGGCAAACAAGTTAACCTGACGGGAAATGGCGTAATGTGCGCCAGCGCGATAGCTCCAGGCTTTTTCAAACCGCTCGTTATCGTCGTAACGAGCACTGAACTGGGTTGTTAGTTCATCGGTGCCCAGCCCGGTTAATTCAGCAAAGATGCTGGTGGTGCTGTCATCGCCACGGTAGTTAGGATCGCCCCAGTCAGCCGGCCCGCGCTGTTCGAATTCGCGACGGAGCAACTCAGTGCCAATGGCAAACTGGGCCACGTCGGTAGTGATAAACTGAGTCCAGTTCAGCTGCTTGCGCTCGCCGGTGGTACCGCCTGCATTCACCGCACCGGTCAGGTTATCGTTATCATCTTTGTGATACTGCGCCTTGAGTTCGCTGGTATAGCCTAATGAGGGAATGGCATAGTTCCATTGTAAATAACTGGTCAACTGGTCGCCATCGGTAACGTTATCGGCATCGGCTGGCAGGCCGGTGGTGAAGTCAGTAGCGTCATAGTCGTTGCGATAATCAACCATGCGCGCACCGGCCATAAAGACGTTGCTGGGAGTTGCCTGCCAGTTCAGCCCAAAACCGGCGGTGGTATTGCGATAGCCATCATCTTCGCCGCCGGTACGCGACACATTATCGCCATCGGTATTAAAATGATTAGCGTAAAGTGACACGTTCAGGTTTTTCAGCGACTGCTGTGTAGAGACAGAAGCTCGATAGGTGCTGGCATTACCAATACCAGTACTCAGTGATGTGCTGTCATTATTTTCACTGCCCGCTTTGGTGGTAATACTCAGCACGCCCGAAACGGCGCCGCTGCCCCACAGTGCACTTTGCGCGCCGCGAAGTAATTCCACTCTGGCAATATTATCAGCAGTGAGATGCGCAAAATCTACCAGGCCGCCCTGGCTGAGGTCGTTCACAATCACGCCGTCGATCAATACCAACAGGTGATTGGTTTCGCTGCCACGCAGGCGCAGTTCGGTTAATGAACCGGGGCTGCCGGACTGACTCAGGCTAACGCCGGGCATGCCGCGTAATAAATCGGTTAACTGGGTAGCGCCGGCTGCCTGAATATCTTCTTCGGTAAGCACTGATACGGAGGCCGCCAGTTTGTCAAGGCTAACCGGTAAGCGAGAACCGGTAACGGTAATGGTTTCTACCGAAGATTGCTGGGCGCAGGCAAGGTTTGCAGTGCACGCAAGGGCTACCGCATAAGAAAGGGATCGAATTGTCATAAAAGGCTCTTTTAACAGCACTCCCGCCGAGTGCCAAGATGGGTTAGAAGTGGCAACCAGCCCGTTGTGAGCAGTTGCCGACGCAGCACAGGCCGGTCTCCGGGCTTTCAGTCATGCCGGGGCATGAATTCCCGCCTTCCCGATAGTCGGTGGCATAGGGAATCGTATTGAAAACAACAATACGTGATTACCGTTGCGGGGGCAGCGTAAGCTTTTCACTTACTTCCCGATTATCCTGATGAATCTTCAACAGGCACCTGAGCGGGCGGGATTATAACGGGACCAACACCGGATAAATACCCCTGTGGCTAAAAATGCCCGCTGATCCGCGCTGTGCCCCCATGTTTTTCAGGCCTTTACTGATTCTCCCAGCGTTTTAAGGGCAGCATGAATTGTGTGTCGTTATGCCAGTTAAGGCGTAATGGCTCACCGGCATCCGCACTGCTTTCGGTATTCACCGGTTTGCCTGAACCATGATTAACCTGAGCATCCTGATTTTTATTCACGTTGAGCACTATTGCCAGCCGGCTGCCCGGTTCCAGCAACTTAGCTGTTACCCGCGCATTAACAATAGGCAGCGACGTTTTCTGGCCTGGGACAAGTAGCTGACGTTGTTGCATAGAGTGAGCGTAGCTGGCCCGGCTGCGATAAGTATTTAAGTGAAACACCTCACCTTCTGGCGATAGGGCATAAAAGTTATACCCAATATCAACGTCTTGTTTGTTGGTGCTGATCACAATATTACCGGTAATGGCCCCGGCCAGTTCCATAGGTGATGCAAAAGGGTCGGTGACATAAACTAATCCGTTTTCATCGCTAATTTTATCCTGAATCAGCGGCCAGGGGCTGACATTCCTTTGGGTGGTACGGTCGGCCATATCAACCGTCATTTCGATACTGGCTGGCAGATGCTCCTGACTGGTGAGTAAGCGGTATTGCCCGTTCGCCTCGGCAGTGGTACTCAGATAATACGGTGTGCCCTGAGTAGTTAGCGCGCTGAGCGATTGGGCATGCCGCCACTGATTGCTGCCCATCAACTGATAGTTCACCGGGTGGCTCACCAGTTTGGGGATATCCTTATCGAACAACAGGTGATCAAACCAGCCAAATACTACCTCTTCGGTGTCTTTGTCGAACGCCACCGGATCGAGTGTGTAATTACTGAAGCTTTCCCACACCTTACCCTGTGCAGTGCCGTGGGAGTATGGGCCAATCAGTAATCGGTGATCGGCATCGGGGTTAAACTGCTGATGACGTTTCATGTAATCCAGTGCGGATATCTGACCGCCGTCAAAGTAGCCGGTAACTGTGAGTACCGGGATGGTGATATGGCGATATTCCTCGCCAACCGGGACCATAGACTGATAATAGCTGTCGAAGCTGGGGTGAGACATCCATTGTTGCCACCACGGGTTCGGCTTGCCGTCGATTTCCGGCAGTTTGGTTATCGGCAGTCCGCTTTCATAAAAACGGCTGAGCAGCTCATTGCGTTTGGCCCAGTCGGCATACACGGTGTCATCCATGGTGTTGTTATTGGTTACATGAAAGGCCCACTCATAGTTGCCGGTTAGCACAATATTGTTTTCGTAAGGCAGACCGGTGATCAGGCTGGCCGCTGTATAGGGGGCGATGGCTTTTAATGCTGCGGGCATATGTTTAGCCGCAGCCCACTGGGTAAAGCCGTTATAGCTGCCGCCATACATCACCACCTCACCGTTACTCCAGGGTTGGTTGCTAATCCACTCGATCACCGCTGCGGCGTCTTCACCTTCGTGCTCCCAGGGGATAATCGCGTTGCTACTGAGCCGTTTGCCCCGGGAGTTCGCCACCACGCCAATGTAACCGTGGGCCGCAGCGTGAATTGCCGTAGTAAGGTGTGAGCGCTCGTCGGCGTAGATAGTAAATTGCATGGCGGTGGGTAAGGTAGCCGCAGATTGTTTGGGCTTAACAATGGTGAGCGTGAGCTCAACGCCATCGTCAAACGTGATCAGCCGAGCGGGTTCAATGTGATAACGCTGGCGGTTTTCAGCGGCAATTATCTCACTGCTTACCGGGATAACAGACTTTAGAACATGATAGAGGTGAACATTAGTCACCAGCGATATCACCTGTTCCTCATCCAGCGAGGGGAGCGTCTGATAGTGCTTTAATAGGTTGATGACATAGTCGAGTGCTCGTTGTACTGACCAGCCAAGTGCCCCTTGTAGCTGATATAAATCTTCGTTACTGAGTTCACTGACCCGCTGTTTCAGATGCGCAGTGAGCTTACCGGTCAAGGCCGTTTGCTCCGCAGTGGAAGGTTGGAGCAGGACTTCGTGATATAAGCGATAATGGCTGTACGATAAGCCATTTTTTTCCGTTTCCAGCAGCGTTAACAGTGCCTGATGCCGGTTTAATACTGAGAGCAGGGCAACACGGTTAAATAATGTCTGGGTATTGATGGTGTCATCAGACAAATTCACAGTAAATTTCACAAGCTGTTGCTGAAAAACCTCATTATTCAACAGGCTTAATGCCGCGCTTTGGCTGGTGAGCTGGCTTTCAGCTAACAGTAAAGGAACCGGCGTTTTTCCTTCATCTGCCACACACACCTGATGCAGACTCATCAGCAGTAAAAAGTAAAAACACGGTAGAATAGGCCACCGTTTGGTCAATTTATGGATACAGCAAGCTAACGTCATCACGCTTTTCTCCTTCGTGGTAATTGCCGTCAAATGATGGCTAACAGCCTAAAGAGAATGGGAAAAAAGACATGACCGGGCGATGATTTCTGATGATTTATAATGATCTCATGCAAACCTACATGGTATTTTTAGCGAAACCGCAGAGCAGGGCACATCCATGCGCTGGCAAATAGCCGACTTCCAATTTTGTGAACAACAACAGACCTTATCGTCGCCCACTGAGCAGTTACAGCTTGAGCCGATGATGGTCGAGCTATTGGCGTATTTTTGTCGTCACCCTAATGAAATCGTCAGTGTTGATCAGTTGATTGCACAAGTCTGGCAGGGCCGGATTGTAACGGATAACGCTGTAAGCCGGTTGATTACCAAATTGCGCCGGGCTTTTGCTGATGATGCCAGACAGCCAAGGTTTATTGCCACGTTTCCTAAAAAAGGCTACAAATTTGTGGCGCGGGTAAAGGTGATTGGCGACAGTAATAAGCCGCCTTCAACCCCCGCAGCGCTGCCGGAAACGGTAACTGTTACTGAGCCTGCTTTGTCTGTGTCGGGCGGGGCTTTGCGTAAGCTGGCTGTTATTGGCTTTTTACTTGTTATCGCCGCGTTGGTGTTTATCTGGCAAACGCCTCAACCCGCAGCCCGCTTCGCTCGCGCGCTCACCTCTATGGATGGCAACGAAGTATTCCCATCTTTCAGTGCAGATGGCAATCGCATGGCATTTATGTCGGTTAAAGAGCAGCGTTTACGCTTGGTGATCAAAGATTTGGCCAGCGGTAAAACCACAGAAATTGCCCATCCTGACGGGCTCAATACCGGGCCGGGCGACTGGAGCAAACAGAGTGATAAGCTGGTTTACCTTGCCGCATCAGCACAGCGCTGTGAATACTATATTATCGATATTAAAGGTTTAACCCCGGGCGAACCCCGCCTTATCCACCGTTGTCCTGCCGGCAGTTACGGTAAAGTATTGTTTACCCATAATGATCAGCGTGTGGTGTTCAGTGAGAATGCTGGTCCGGGAACGCCTTACTCTATCTATGAGCTGGATTTAATGACCCAGCGTAAACGTCGGCTAAATCAGCCGGACCTTTATTTATCTGGCAACAGCCAGTTTGATTTGCACCCCCATAAAGATAAATTGCTTATTTCCTCGCCAGATAAGCAACAATGGGAGGGCTTTTATGCGCTGGATTTAACAACCAACAAACTCGATCTGTTATTTAAACAGGATGCGTATATTTGTTGTGGAATTTGGGACCATACGGGAGAAAATGTCATCCTCATGGGTGAGCATCCTGCTTATCAATTACTTAGTTATGATTTAGCGGGAAAAAATAAGCAGGTTATCTTTTCAGGCAGTCGCCGCATAAGTTTACCCCGGCGTTTTAACAATCAAACCGACTACGTATTTTTGTCTGGCGATAAGCATACAGACATTCAAATTCTTGATATAGAGAGTGGTGAAGTGGGCAGTATCGCGAACGATACAGTGGATGAGCTACTGGCCACTTTCGCTTCCAATCATCGGGCCATCGCCTACATCAGCATGGCCTCTGGTAAAGAGCAGGTCTGGAAATACGATCTGGCCTCGGGAGAACGCAGAAAAATCACCGCGTTTACCGAGAGTCGCCATTACCTGGATTTACACTGGTCTCCGGATGACCGTTATATAGCCGGGCTTACCTTTAACGAGTTGCACTTGATTGACTCTACTACCGGCGAGGTAACCATTGTTGATTTTCCGCAAACTGAAATTCGCGGTGTGTCGTTTAAATCTGCTTCTGAGCTGAGCTTCAGTGCTAAAGAAGGCGAGCGCTGGCGCGTTTACACCTATCACCTAAGTTCGCAGAGTGTGACAGCAGAATCTCCTGAGTGGGCGTTTATTCAGTTTACCCCTGACCGCGACAACACCTTGTGGTTATCTGCCGACTACACTCTTTACTATTCCGCGCAGCAAATAAAGGCCGATATTCCTGGTACTTCTTCAGCCATGTTGTTAAACGGCAGGCAATGGAATCTGCGCAAACAAGACAGTTTATGGTACTGGTATGACCGTGAAGGCCCTGGACATATCAAACGCTTCCATGCACAAAACGGTAGTATCGAGAGCCTTGCTGAATCCGGCGTGGGTCATTTTGATGTTCATGGCAGGTCACTGCTGTTTATTAACAGCAGTGAGTCACAATCAAACCTGTTCAGAACTATTAGTCAGAACTAAAGCCGTTGGCGTAAATGCCGTCATCTGAGAGTTCATTTGTTTATGTTCTCAGATGACTGGCTAATAAGCGGTAGAATTACTTCACCGTTACCGGAGCGGAGTTTGAGTTATTCGCTGTAGTGGTTCGGGTAGCCTTGTTTTTGATATCAAACAGGCCATAACCGGCGACTAGCAGGAAGCATAGGGCTGGCACTACATAGGACACGATTACGCTCCATGAGTCGATGATTGCAGCCTGAAATAATGGCAGGATTGCGCCGCCCAGAATCGCCATCACCAGACCCGCCGCGCCCAGTTTGGTATCTTCTCCCAGACCTTCCAGCGCAATACCGTAGATAGTGGGGAACATCAGTGACAGGCAGGCAGAAATTGCTACCAGTGATACCACACCAACCATGTTTGGCGCCTGGGTCATAACAATACACAATCCAGCTGCTATCAGTGACATGATCATCAGCAGTTTTGCCGGATACAAATACTGCATTAACCAGGTCATCACAAAGCGTGAGATAAGAAACACAATCATGCTGTACTGCAACACCTGGCCGCCATCTACTTCATTACCGCCAATCGCTGTCATGGCGTACTGGATGGTAAAAGTCCATACACAGGTTTGCGCCCCAACGTTAAAAAACTGCGCAAGGACGCCAAAACGATAGTGGCGGTTAAGCAATAAACGCTTAAGTGAGGCCCCAAACTGAATATTCTCGGCGCGCTGTTCTGTGGACTCATTCACCGGGGTTTTAATACAGGCAATGGCAATCCATACCACAACCAGCACAAAGGCCATCCCCACATAAGGCACCATAACCGCATCCAGTTCTGCGCCGATTATAGACTTGAGCTCGGCCGCAGACATGCTGGCGCGCTGTTCGGCAGAGGCCTGATTAAGGTTAGGCAGAATAAGCGTTGCGGCCAGAAATACCCCAAGGTTGGTACCCACCGGGTTAAATGCCTGAGCCAGGTTCAACCGGCGGGTGGCACTTTGTTCACAGCCCATAGCCATCACATAGGGATTGGCTGAAGTTTCCAGGATAGAGAGTCCGCCGGCCAGTACAAATAGCGCCAGCAGGAAGAAGCCGTAAGTCATGGTCTGACTGGCCGGATAAAACAAGAATGCACCGGCTGCGGCGCAACCCAGCCCGGTTAGAACCCCGGTTTTGTATGAAAATCGTTTATTGATAAAGGCCGCGGGAATCGCCAGGCAAAAATAGGCACCGTAGTAAGCAAATTGAACCAAAGCCGATTGCAGCGATGACATTGTAAAGATTTTACTAAACACTTTAACCAGAGGGTCCGTCATATTGGCGGCAACACCCCAGGCAGCAAAACAGATGGTGAGCAGAATAAAAGGGAGCAGTGTTTCTCTGGAAACCAATGGCGCGCGTTTTTGCACGATAAGCCTCGTTATGTAAAAAATTAGTTAAGTGATTTAAGCAACAAAAATTTTTCGTGTCAATAAATCAACAAAATTTATTTAATTTGTTTTCTTTTGATTCAAGGGGGGGGTTAAGCCTGATGTTCAGCAGGGCTTTGCACCGGGCTTCTGAAGGACTACTATACATTGTTGATTTAAGGAAAAATAAGAGAAGTGTTATGTCTGAAACCATTCAAGCAACATCGAATGAGCCTCTGCCGGTATGGCAAAGAAGTGCTGTACCCAAGGGCCAGTCAGGTTTGCGAGCGCTGAATGAAAGACGAATTCTGACTCTTATCCGCCAGCACCAACAACTCCCTAAAGCACAGATTGCCAAACAAACCGGGCTGTCAGCCCAGGCTGCCACGGTGATCATCAACCGGCTCGAACACGATGGCTTGTTGCAGCGCGGTGAACCCCATCGTGGCAAGCGTGGTCAGCCCAGCGTGCCGTTCTCGCTGCGAGCCAACGGCGCTTTCGGGCTGGGTATTAAAATTGGCCGTCGCAGTATGCAGATATCGCTGATTGATTTTCTGGGCAATGTGCGAGCTTCACTGTGTGAGCACTGGGATTTCCCGGCTATTGAAGCGATGCAGCGCTTTACCCAAAAAGGGTTACGAGCCATTTTGTCGGCCCTCGATGAAGAGGAAGTCAGCAGAGTCAGTGGTGTCGGGGTGGCCATGCCTTTTGAGATATGGCGCTGGAGTGAGCAGGCCGGCGCGCCGGAAGATGAACTTACGCGCTGGAAAGAGTTTGATGTATTGGCCGCGGTGCAGGAGTTTACCGAGCTGCCGGTGTATCTGTGTAACGATGATATTGCCGCCTGTGCTGCAGAGCTTTGGTTTGGGCAGCACCGCGAACTTAGCGACTATTTGTATTGCTTTGTGGGCACCTTTATCGGTGGTGGCATGGTGCTTAACCGCAAGCTCCATGTTGGTCGAAGCGGCAATGCCGGCGCGGTGGGGTCTCTGCCGGTACTGGCTGGTTCAGGCAACGCTCAGTTACTCGATAGTGCTTCACTTCACCGACTGGAAAAAACGCTTAAACAAACGGGTGTTGATACCGCTTTTTTACACGGCCGGCATCCCATCTGGCCGGAGAATTTGCCCGAGGTGGCCGATTGGCTGGACGTGGCGGCCGAGGGAATTGTGCAGGCTGCCATCAGTGCTCATGCATTTCTTGACCTGGATGCAGTGGTGATTGAAGGCGCTGTCCCCGATGCTGTTAAGCAGGCGTTGTTACATAAATGTGAGCAATTACTGGCGAAAGCAGATTGCCGCGGATTATCGCCACTACGGCTATTGTCGGGCTCTGTGGGCGCCGATGCAAGGGCCCTTGGCTGTGCAAATCTCCCCTTACTGGCCCAATACAGTTTGTAAATTTAATAAATAAATAAAGTTGATTTAATATTTAAGCTGCATTAAATTGCGATCCCCTGACTTGCTGTTAACAGGGTGTGATCGTGGTGTTTGTAAAATCTCACCCCCATGAGGGACATAAATGCGCTTAAAAAATATCGACTTATCCTGGTCCTTACCGCGCGGCGGGATCGCCAAATCGGTTTATGGTGCCATCACCAGTGGGCTCCTGGCATGGTGTATCTCTGTGCCAGCACAGGCCGCAGAAAAGGATTATATCGACTGGTTGGCCAGTTATACCGGCGAAGCGGCGGCAAATGTGAAAGGCGGCAAGCAGCGCGGAAGCGCTTATGCCGGTCAAATATTTGTTGGCGCAGATATCGATATGGACAAAGCGGCCGGGTGGGACAACACCCGCATTCACGTTGCTTTTACTAACCGACATGGCCAGAACCTGGCGCAGAATTACATTGGTAACAGTACCTCCGTGCAGGAAATCTACGGTGGCCAGAATTCTCGCTTGGCCCGCTTTACCATTGAGACGTCTTTCTTTGACGGACAGTTGCAGGTAGAAGCCGGCAGAACGGTAGCCAACATCTCGTTTTTAGGCTCCGAGCTTTGCCAGTACTTCCAGACTAACTCCGCCTGTGGCAACCCCACCTTTGTGTTTCGTACCAGTAATTTTACCTGGTGGCCGGTGTCGAGCTGGGGCGGGCACGCCAAGTTCTGGTTCAATGATAAAGTGTATTTACATGCCGGCGTCTATGAAGAGAATACCGCTCATCAGCGTGATGGCGATCACGGCTTTGACTGGGGTATTGCAGACTCCACCGGCGTAGTGGTGCCCGTAACGCTGGGTTATAAAACCTCCTGGGATAATGACGACTATCCACGCCGATATGAAGTGGGTGGTTGGTACGATGGTGCTGACTACGCGGATCCGTCCCGTGATGCTGAGGGCAACCTCGCAGCCATTAGTGGCGAGAACTATGTCACCCAAAACGGCCGCTCTGGTGTATTTGCCCGGTTTGAGCAAACCGTCCTGCGCCGGGATTTAAATTCCCGTCGCCGCCTGACGCTATTTGGCGCGGTACTAACTGGTATTGAGGGCGAGCTAACTCAGGATTATTACCTGAAAGCCGGTTTTGTTAAACATGGTACCTTTGCCGGTCGCGATACCGATACCATTGGCTTTGTGATCACCCGTCAGGACTACAGTGATGAAGCACTAGAGGACCAGACACTGCTGAGACGGAGCAACGGCGGCATCGGTCTGCCAGCGGGCTATCAGCTTATGATGGAGCTGAGCTATGGTATGCAGTTTGGCGATCACATTCGCGTGCAGCCGAATATCCACTACATTGTAAATCCGGACCAGTTTAATGACAGAGGGCGTGTTGAAGACTTAGACAATGCCTGGGTGGCTGGTTTACGCTTCGACGTGGATCTCGCCGGGTTACTTTTTGACTAATTTCACACTTCTCTGACATCCAACAGGAGAAAACAAATGCAGGTTTTATGTATGGGCGAAGCATTAATAGATATGCTTTCAACTAAAGAGCTGGATGCTACAGGCGCTACCGAGAGTTTTAAAAAATTCGCCGGTGGGGCACCTGCCAATGTAGCGGTTGCCGTCGCCAAGCTGGGGGGCAACAGCGGGTTATTCGGTAAGCTCGGCAAGGATCAATTTGGCGAATACCTGTATCGCACGCTGGCAGAGTTGGGTGTTAGTACCCGGTTTACCGGCTTTTCTGAACAGGGTAAAACGGCACTGGCTTTTGTTGGGCTGGATGATAGCGGAGAACGTTCTTTCGATTTCTATATTGATAACGCTGCTCATACTGATTTATCCGAGGCCGACCTGGAGCCCTCGCTGTTTGCCGAGCCTCGTATTATCAGTTTTTGTTCAGGCTCGATAAGTACGCCGGGATTGCGCAAGGTAACCGAAAATGCGCTGAGCCAGTTTCGTGATGCCGGCAGTATTTTATGTCTGGATATCAATCTGCGCCCGGCTTTCTGGGACGATGCCGCCCTGGCGCCGGCACTCATTAGTGAGACGGCTGCCAAAGTAGATATGATTAAAGCCAGTCATGAAGAGCTGGTGGAGTTATATGGCGAAGCCAATGTAGAGGCGAGCATACAAAGCTGGCTGGATAATGGCGTATCGCTGATCCTGGTTACCGACGGTGCTAACCCGGTAGCGTTTTATACCCGGGACACTGATGGTACCTATCCCACACTGAAAACTTCGGTGGTCGATACTACCGCGGCAGGTGATGCTTTTGTGGGAGGCTTTTTATTTACTTTGGCCGCCGAAGTACAAGATAAAGCATCGTTTACTCACTGGGTGGCAAACTTTGAGAATATTCTGGCGTCTTTGCGCTTTGCTACGCAGTGTGGTGCTATTGCGGTGTCTCGCTACGGCGCTTTCGATGCGCTGGCGAATAAACAGCAAATTGAAGCGCTCAGCAATAAAAAAGCCGGGGAATAATTCTCCGGCTTGTGTATTGTTCGAGCTTATTGATTGCGCCTTGTTGGTAGTGTGCTCAGTAAGGCACCAAGGACAATGGCGGTTCCTGCAACGTAGCAAACTGCTCTTTGAGAGCCAGGATCTGCTGCTCCCAGTAACGATGTTCCGCAAACCAGGGAAAAGCCCGGGGAAATGCCGGGTCCTGCCAGCGATCGGACAACCACGCCATATAATGCACCATTCGCATAGCGCGTAAGGGCTCCATGAGCGCCAGTTCTTTGTTGTCGAACTCACAAAACTCCTCATAGGATTCAATCAGAGTTTCAAGCTGCATCTGCTGCTGCGCACGATCGCCGTTTAACATCATCCACAAGTCCTGCACAGCCGGGCCCATGCGGCTGTCGTCCAGGTCGACGAACATCGGGCCATCGCGCCACAGAATATTCCCGGCATGGCAATCGCCGTGCAGCCGAATGAGCTTACCCGGCTTGTATTGCTCCTTGGTTAGCTCAATGACCCGGTCGAGTATGGTGAAAAATGCGGTGTGCAGTGATTCGGGTAACAGTGAACTGTTGGCCAGAGTTTGGCGGGGTTTGTTGAGAAAACTTTCAATATCCATGGTGGGACGATGCGTGAAGGGCGCACTACTGGCCACCTTGTGCATCCGGCCGATAAACCGGCCCATCCATTCCAGGTGGTCGAGGTTATCGAGTTCAAACTGGCGGCCGCCCACCGAATTGAACAGGGCAAAGCGATACTGTCCGGCAAAATGCAGGGTTTCGCCTTGCTGCGCAAGGGGGGCGACAACCGGGATTTCTGCATCGGCCAGCGCCTGACTGAATGCATGTTCTTCGAGGATTTGCTCGTTAGTCCATCGTTGCGGGCGATAGAACTTCACTACGTAACGCTTTTGTTCGTCACTTAAAAACTGGTAAACCCGGTTTTCGTAGCTATTTAAGGCAAGGAGTCCTGACTGAGGAAAAATGCCGCACTGTTCCAGTGCGGCAAGGATCATATCGGGTGACAGTTCGGCAAAGGTAAAGTCACTCACATTAAGGCCTGTTTATCGATAAAGGAATTTCGATGGCTCGCTAACCTCTACAACAGTGCCGTCTGCTTCGGTGGTGGAAACATTAAAGTATATTTCAGTGACCCGGCCAGACAGGTTGTAGGGATCAGTTGCGACAGATACAGGCAAGCTGTATACCTCGCCGCCACCCACGGTAACAACTTGTTCGCCAATGTACTCGTATTCAGGCAAACCTTCTACCTTAATTGTATAAGTGTGCTCACTTTGTGACTTATTGAGTACCTTGAGGGTATAGACATTTTCAATATCGCCGTTCATATTTTCGCGATACAGCGAGTTACGGTCGCGAATAATATCCACTTCCAGGGGCACCCGGGTCACGATATCGGCTACCAACAGACCGCACATTACCAGCAGTACCACCAGGTAGCCTACCAGTTTGGGACGCACGATATGGGTGGTACCGCCGGCCAGTTCATGCTCTGAGGTAAAGCTGATAAGGCCTTTGGGGTAATCCATTTTTTCCATCACGCCATTGCAGGCATCGACACAGGCACCACAGTTGATGCACTCGTACTGTAAACCATTGCGGATGTCGATACCGGTAGGGCATACCTGTACACACAGGTTACAGTCGATACACTCACCCAGGCCTTTGTCAGCCAGATTTTCATGGGCCAGTTTACGAGAACGTGGCCCGCGCTGCTCGCCGCGGCTGGCATCGTAGGATACGGTGAAAGTATCTTTGTCAAACATGGCCGACTGAAAGCGGGCGTAAGGGCACATGTGAGTACACATGATTTCGCGCATCCACCCGGCGTTACCATAAGTACATACAGTGAAGAAAATAATGGTGAAGCCAGCCCAGAAACTGGTATTCAAGGTGAAAACGTCAATGTAAAGCTGCGCAACCGGCGTAAAGTAACCAACAAAGGTCATTGCGGTGAGTAGTGCAACCAGTACCCAGGCCGTATGTTTAGCAGTTTTGCGCCAGAACTTGTCGAAGTCCATCGGGCGCTCGTCCAGTTTGATGCGCTTGTTGCGGTTGCCTTCGAAAAACTCTTCAAACCACACATATATGTAGGTCCAGGTGGTTTGCGGACACATAAACCCACACCACACACGGCCGGCAAAGGTGGTGATAAAAAACAGCGCAAAGGCAGAAACAATAAAAATGTACGCCAGCAGCGTTAGATCCTGGGGCCACAGGGTCAGTGAGAAAATGGTAAAGCGCTGATCGACGATATTCAGTAATACAGCCTGATGACCGTCATACTGGATCCACGGAATGGCGACGAACAAGGCAATAAAAAAGAATCCGAAAAAACGGCGGAAATTTTCCAGCGGGCCTTTTACCGAACGCACATAAATTCGGTCCCGTGCCGTGTAGCGTTTCGACTCATCGAGTTTTTCGGGTTTGTGAACTTTGACCGGAGTAACATTTTTCACCGGGATCTGATCGTTCATGGGACTACCTTCATTGAAGCTAAACATGATTACGGCAGCAGTATACCTGTCATATATTAATTTTACTTAATATAGATCAATCGCAGTCTGATTCGCCGCGGCGACAGTGTAACGCATTTTTTCGGTGTACACACTTGGTGCCATGGAAGCGACAAAGGGTTTAGATTAAAAATCGAACTACTTTGTACAGCTATAACTCTTAATAACCAGGTATAAAACACATACCTTATTAACCGGTTAGACGTGGGGTAAACTTAGCTCAATAGTTTGGGAGAAGTATAAAGCATGTTTCGTTCAATCGCTGTTATCATTGAAATCGCTATTTTGGTAGTGGTATTACAGCTACCTTTTGTTCAGTATTTGCTATCTGACGTTCAGGCTACCCTGAGCGACTGGATGGAAGAGATAGCTACGCGTGAAGAGCGCCAGCAGCTGGCTGAAATTAAAGACAACCTGGCAGTTCAGTACTCGGCAATGCGTCCGTACCAGAAAGATTACCTCGATACGGTATTGTCTTCGCGGGTTCGCACGTTGCAATTTTATGATGCATATTGTGAAAACTCAGACCGAAATCCGTACATCCATGGTGTAACGTTACACTCGTTTTGCTCTGAAATTCGCCGCTCACCGGTTTTGTATTCAGACACGCAAAATAGTTGATACCCCTGTTCACCCCCGGTTCAGGTAAAGATTGCTAGGTTGTTACACAGGACATACGGTTAAACTTTTTGCGGTTTAGTTGTTCTAATCAGTCTAACAGTACGTATATACTTTGATTTCGAACTAAATCCTCGGGGGGATTCTGCAATGCGAAATAAATCAGTGTCGTGGTTGCTTGTACCTGCGCTAATGGCGTTTTCTGGCGTCAGCATGGCACAGCAAAGCACCGTTGAGTCGACTGAAGCGCCGGCGAAAGTCGAAATTACCTGGCAAGATCCCAAGTCGTATACCGATGTCAGACCCAGTAACGAATCACGCAAAGGTTTTCGTAATCGTGTCTTTAACTCGCTGGACAAATACTTCAACAAATTGGCTGAAGCGCTGCCGGAAGGGCAAACTCTACAAGTAACCGTTACCGATCTGGATTTGGCCGGAGAAGTGTGGCCGACCATGCGCGCGGGTGCTTTTGATATTCGTATTATTGATACGGTGTATATCCCGCGGATGGAATTTAGTTATCAGCTGAAAGAAGGTAACAAAGTGGTGAAGTCTGCCGAGGTTAACATTAAGGAAATGGCTTTTATGAACCGTATCAGCCGCGCACGCAGCAGCGATCCTTTCCGTTATGAGAAAGACATGATCAAGCGCTGGTTTGATGACGAGTTTGAAGACTCTATTGCCAGAAATTAATCGCTGAAGGCCGCATAAAGCGGCCTTTTTTGTGCGTTAAATCAGGCTCAGAGGTAATCGAACTCACTACCCTGCAACGCTAGCAAAGTCGCGGCAGGCGCTAACATTGCGGCCTTATGAGCGGATGTACGCGGCAGGATTCGTTGCAGATAAAAGTCGCAGGTTTTCTGTTTGCCTGCTGCCAGTACCGGGTTATCGCTTTGCGCCGCGCAATCTGCCATGGAATACCACAAAACCCCCAGCAAACAGTAACCGCTGTAGGCCAGGTAATCACAGGCACCGCCCGCAGCCTCTACCGCAGAGAAGGTTTTTACCTGCAGTGAAGTTTGATACCACTCGTTAAGCAATGCAGAGGCCTGTTGCTGCGCTTCGCCATCAGCCATCGCCTCCACCAGTTCCGCCAAAGCATTTCGGGTGACACCCAGCATATCGCCCCGGTCGCGGGTTAGCTTACGGCCAATCAGATCGAGTGACTGAATACCATTGGTGCCTTCATATAACATAGCTATACGCACATCACGCATGAGTTGTTCCATGCCCCATTCGCGAATATAACCGTGCCCGCCAAATATCTGAATCCCCAGGCTGGTAGACTCCAGTCCGGTATCGGTCATAAAAGCCTTACAGATAGGGGTTAGAAATTGCAGGATCGCCTCTGCATCATCATGGGCCTTGCCTGATGAGTTATGGGCAATATCCATGTATTTGGCATACAGCATCGCTAAAGCCCGGTTGCCCTCAGTCAGTGCTTTCTGGGTGAGTAGCATTCGCGCAATGTCGGGTTGATAAACAATTGCATCAGCTTTGGAATCCGGTTGTTGTACTCCCTGTGGTGCGCGGGATTGCAGGCGCTCGCGAGCATAAGTTAAGGCACCCTGAAATGAAGCTTCTGAAGCGCCAAGGCCCTCAAGGCCAACCTGAAAACGGGCGTCATTCATCATGGTAAACATACAGGCCAGACCACAATGTGGCTCGCCAACCAGCCAGCCTTTGGCACCATCAAAATTCATCACACAGGTGGGGCTGGCCTTAATGCCCATTTTTTTCTCCAGCGCGCTGGGCGAGAGAGCATTGCGTTCGCCCGGAGTGCCGTTATCATCAAGCAGAAATTTGGGCACCAGAAACAGGCTGATGCCTTTCACACCGGCAGGCGCATCGGGTAACCGGGCCAACACCATATGAATAATATTGTCAGTCCAGTCATGATCGCCGGCAGTAATAAAAATTTTACTGCCGGTAATGATGTAGCTACCGTCTTCAGCGGGTTCTGCCTTTGTGGCAAGCAGGCTTAAATCACTGCCAGCCTGTGGCTCGGTAAGATTCATTGTACCGGTCCATTGGCCGCTAACCAGCTTTTCCAGATACAGCGCCTTGAGTTCATCGGAAGCATGTTTGGTGACGGCAAGCACCGCGCTCTCGGTGAGCATGGTGGTTAAGCGCCAGCTGAGGTTCGCTGAGTTAAGCATTTCGTGTACGGGCACGGCCATGGAATAGGGGAGTCCTTGTCCGCCATATTCAATATCGCCGAGCATGGCATTCCAGCCATTGTCTACGTAACTTTGATAGGCGGCAGCAAATCCATCGGGGGTTACTACCTGGCCGTTATTCAGTTTACAGCCCTGTTCGTCGCCTTCCCGGTTCAGCGGTGCAACCACATCGGTTGCAAATTTACCACCTTGCTCAATAACTTCCAGCGCCAGTTCGGCATCAAATTCCTCGAGCCCTAACGACTGATAAAGCGAGTCGATGTTGAGCCAGTCTTTAACTAAAAATGTAAAATCAGCGAGCGGCGGGGTGTATGCCGGCATAACATTCTCCTTTGTTCAATCTGCTCTGATTGTTTGCTATCGATACCATACAACGCCTGTATGAAATGCAAAATCACAGTCTGTCATTAACTTGAGCCAGCGCAATAAAGCCACTTCCGGCTGGCTGGTCAGTCAGGGTTTTTCTGCTGCCTGCACGAACGCATTTCTGAGCGGAATCAGATCATCTTTAAAACGTAATGCGTCATCCGTTATTTCAAACGGGTTTACCCGCAGCAGTTCTTCGGCCTCAACGGTAGCCCACGCCGGTGCGGGCACCCGCTCGGCAAGGGCTGTCAGAGAATCATCGCCCTGACAATGAAAGATCGGCATCCCCGAAGAGGAGTAAGTCAGCAACCTGCCTACTTCGAGGTTGAAGCCGGTCTCTTCCCAGGTTTCCCGGTGTGCTGCACAACGGGCAGATTCGCTGCCCTTAACGCCTCCCGCCGGGAAGTCGAGTTTGCCCGACAGGCGGTGTCGAATCATCAGAATACTGTTTTCAATTCTGATCAGACAGGCGGCAGCTTTAACATTCTCTGCAGAAGGTATTTGGCTCGCGGTCTCAGAAACTCGGCAGCTTGGAGCAGACGGGGAGAGAGGTTGGCAACCCAAAAACGTTAAAACACAGATTATTACTGTTAAACGCGCTCTCTTAACGAGGTTATCGGGTAAAATTAAGCCGTTGGTTAACATTTATTATTAAATTCCGGTGCCCGCTGATGACAACAAGGTTGGGTTCCAGTATAGCAGGATTGATTATGGCATTGGGTAAAAAGCTGTCGCCGCTGTTTTTTGGTTTGGTGTTACTGGTAGGGTTGCTGGCTTTTCTTAACTGGCCTCAGGAGCAAGCCGGTCAGACAATGGCCAAAAAGCTCACGCCGGTTAAAGTGTACGAAGCTTCTAATAAGTTGTTTCCGGTTACCATTGATGCACTGGGCACTGCCACGGCCAATGAATCCGTTACGCTAACGGCCCAGGTGGCCGATACGGTTACCCGCGTTTTGTTCGATGATGGTGATAAGGTCGAGGCTGGCCAATTGCTGGTACAACTGAACAACAAAGAAGAAGTGGCCCGTGTCGCTCAGTTACAGGTAAGTTTGGAAGAAGCGAAACGTCAGCTTAGCCGAATTAAAAACCTGGCCAAAACCAGTGCAGCTTCAGAGCAATTGCTGGATGAGCAACAGGCGCTGGTAAAATCGCTGGAAGCGCAAATTGCGGTGGCCAATGCGCAGCTGGATGATTTGCAAATTAAAGCCCCATTTAATGGCCGTCTTGGGATCCGCCGGGTGAGTGTGGGGTCGTTGGTGCGTCCTGCCGATGAAATCACAACACTTGATGATATCAGTGTTATCAAGGTCGACTTTAACGTGGCTGAAAATCACCTGGCCAGTATGGCACTGGGCCAGAAAGTAACAGCAACGTCAGTGGCCTATCCAGGCCGCGAGTTCAGCGGTGAAATTACCGCTATAGACTCGCGTATTGATCCGGTGACCCGCTCTATTTTATCCCGCGCAGTAATTAATAATCCGGAGTCTGAATTGCGCCCGGGCATGTTAATGCAGGTCACTATCGAAAAGCAGGTACTTGATACCCTGGTGATCCCCGAAGAAGCACTGGTGCCCAATGCCGACAAGCAGTTTGTTTACGTAGTCGCCGAGAATAATGTGGTCTCTGAGCGGGAAGTCATTGTGGGAGAACGCCGTCCGGGCTGGGTGCAAATTGTGAAAGGTCTGAATGCGGGCGAACAGATTATTGTTGAAGGGACGTTGCGGGTACGCGACGGATCTGAGGTGAGAGTCCTTAATCGCGATACGCTGGAGAGCTAAATCATGTGGTTATCAGACGTATCGGTAAAACGGCCGGTTTTTGCCTCGGTAGTTAACTTGCTGCTGATTATTTTTGGCATTGTGTCTTTTTCTATGTTGTCGCTGCGTGAGTATCCGGATATCGATCCGCCTATCGTTAGCATCAATACCAACTACCCGGGGGCGTCGGCCAATATCGTTGAAACCCGGATTACCCAGTTGCTCGAAGATCGTATCAGTGGCATCGAGGGCATAAAAAACATTACCTCAACCAGCCGTAACGGGCGCTCCGATATCACCATCGAATTTGAATTGTCGCGGGATATCGATGCGGCGTCTAATGATGTGCGGGAAAGAGTGAGTCGAGCGTTAAACAATCTGCCCGATCAGGCCGATCCGCCGGAGGTGTCGAAGTCCAACTCCGATGAACAGCCGGTAATGTGGTTTAACCTGCGTAGCACCAACCTCAACACCATGGAGCTAACCGATTACGCCGAACGGTATCTGGTCGATCGCCTGTCGATTGTTAACGGCGTGGCCCGGGTGCGCATTGGTGGCGGCAGAACCTACGCCATGAAAGTGTGGCTCGACAGAACTGCCATGGCTGCCAGAGATGTCACGGTGGCCGATGTGGAGTCGGTGATCCGTTCTGAAAACGTTGAGTTACCGGCCGGTCAGGTTGAGTCGTTAAACCGTGATTTTGAGGTGCGGGTAGCGCGAAGCTTCCTGACCCCGGAAGACTTTGCGGCGCTTACCGTAGCCATTGGCGCCGACGGCTACCTGGTGCGTTTAGGTGATATCGCTAAGGTTGAGCTTACCGCGGTGGAGGATGAAACCGAGTTTCGTGGTGACGGCGTTAACATGATAGGCCTCGGTATTATCAAGCAGTCTAAAGCCAATACGCTCGAAGTCGCCCGGGCTGCGCGTGAGCAAATAGCGCGCATCGAGCAAAGTCTGCCGGATAACATCTTTATTGTGCCAAGCTATGACTCGTCGGTGTTTATCGAACAGTCTATCTCCGAGGTATACAACACGTTGGGGATTGCCATGTTGCTGGTGGTAGTGGTTATCTACTTATTTTTAGGGAATGTCAGTGCCACCCTTATCCCGGCGGTTACCGTGCCGGTTTCTCTGATTGCTGCGTTTATCGTTATGCTGGCACTGGGCTTTTCCATTAACCTGTTAACCCTGCTGGCGATGGTACTGGCCATTGGTTTAGTTGTGGACGACGCTATCGTGGTGCTGGAAAACATTCACCGGCGTATCGAAATGGGTGAGCCTGCCATTCTGGCCGCTTATCGGGGCACCCGAGAAGTAGGGTTTGCCGTAATTGCTACCACCCTGGTGCTGATTTCGGTGTTTGTTCCGCTGGTTTTCTTAGAAGGTAATGTGGGGCGCTTATTTACTGAGTTTGCCCTGGCCATTGCCGCTGCGGTGGCTTTCTCCAGCGTAACAGCACTAACCTTATCGCCTATGCTGGGCTCCATTTTACTTAAGAAAAGTGAGCGTTCGGGGTTTGGCAGCTGGCTGGATAACAGCTTCAAAAAGCTCGAAGCCGGCTATTTTAACAGCCTGGGTAAAACCATTCACCAGCCCATTGTGATGATGCTTTTACTGGCCGTCGCCGTAGGTCTGATTTTCCAGTTACAGCAACGTATACCTGCAGAGTTTACCCCTAAGGAAGACCGCAGTAATTTCTTTATAATTATGCAGTCTCAGGAAGGCGCAAGCTTTGAGAGTAACTCCCGCAACCTCAAACAAGTTGAAGACATTGTGATGGAATACCGCGAAGCCGGTGAACTCGACCGCGTGCTGGTTCGTGCGCCGGGCTGGGGTGGCCGTGCCGGTATTGTGGTGGTGGGCGTAGTGCCCTGGGATCAAAGGGATCGCAGCTCCTTTGAGATCATGGATGAAATCAGTGAACGGCTGAATGTTATTCCTGATGTACGTGCCTTTGCCATTATGCGGGCTGGTATCGGGGGCGGCGGCTTTAGCCGGCCGGTACAGTTTGTATTGCAGGGCGATACCTATGAAAACCTCGCTGAATGGCGCGATACGCTTATCGAAAAAGCCTCAGAAAATCCTAAACTGGTGCGTATAGACTCCGATTATAAATCCACTTCGCCACAGCTGCTTATCGAGATTGATAGAGATCGTGCTGCCGATTTAGGCGTTTCTATCAGTGATGTGGGCCGCACTCTGGAGACCATGTTGGGTCAGCGCCGGGTATCTACCTTCCTCGACCGTGGTGAAGAATACGACGTCATCATGGAAGGGGTTGAGTCGGAATTCAGAAGCCCTAACAGCATTGACAACCTCTACGTTCGCTCCGGTTACACCGGTAAGCTGATCCCGCTGGATAACCTGCTATCCTTCAAGGAGCAGGCAACGTCTGCCCAGCTTAACCGTTACAACCGCATGCGCTCGGTGACCATTTCTGCCAACCTGGCGGAAGATTATTCGCTGGGAGAAGCGCTGGCCTATCTGGAAAATATTGTAGAAACCGAGCTGCCCGATTCGGTGTCGATTGATTATAAAGGCGAGTCGCAGTTGTATCAGGAGTCCGGTAATTCATTTGTGTTCGTCTTCTTACTGGCACTGTCGATTACTTATCTCATTCTGGCCGCGCAATTTGAAAGCTGGGTGCATCCTTTGGTCATTATGATGACCGTTCCGCTGGCCCTGCTGGGGGCGTTTATCGGGCTGTATTTTGCCGGTATGACGCTCAATATCTACAGTCAGATAGGACTGGTAATGCTCATTGGTCTGGCAGCTAAAAACGGTATATTAATTGTTGAGTTTGCCAATCAGTTGCGCGATGCCGGTGAGGAGTTTGAACAGGCTCTACGCAAAGCCTCAGCCATGCGTTTACGGCCCATCGTGATGACCGGTTTTACCACTGTATTCAGTAGTATCCCGCTGGTAATAGCCAGCGGCGCCGGGGCGGAGAGTCGCATGGCTATTGGTATGGTGATCTTCGCCGGTGTGCTGGTCTCGGCTTTCTTAACTTTATACATAGTGCCCACCGCCTATTACTGGATGGCTCGACACACCGGCTCACCACTTAAGCGTACGCACAAGCTGGAAGATCTGGATGAAGAAATTCCTTATGTGAAAGGGGAGTGATACTTTCATCCCGGCCCTCGAGCCGGAATGTCGAGTATGTTCTAGGGCTAAAATACTCCCGGTTATCCCGGAAGGTCTAACGGACCTATCCGGGATCTCCTCAAAAGTCAGACTGCCTTAAATTAGTCGAGCTATCCTATTTTCCTGTCATCCCGGAAGGTCCAACGGACCTATCCGGGATCTCCTAAAAAAGTCTGACTGCTTTAAACTAGGCGAGCTATCATATCTCTCTGTCATCCCGGAAGGTCCAACGGACCTATCCGGGATCTCCTAAAAAGTCTGACTTTCTTAAACAAGGCGAGCTATGGATGATTTATCAGCTTTTTGTCGGGGTGCCGACAGCACCCAGGGGTGGCAGTGAGGCCACCCCTGGACCCCGCTCAGTTCTACGTGTCGAAAAGCATACTGGCTGACAAAAAGGTAAAACCTAACGAGGCAGAGCGGGCGTCCTGCCCGCGCTGCCCTGGCTCGTCGTCCTTGACGAGCCTACGCTTTCCCTGATCTTTTTGTCAGCCAGTAATTCGCCACAACAGAACCACAGTAAAAGCAGGTAGTATACGAGCCAATTTGCTTTTCAAGTAGATATTGGCTCCTCCACAGCGGTTGTTTTAGTCGTAGTCCCCCACTTTATACAGCCAGTAATTCGCCACAATAGAACCACAAAAAGCAGGTTGTTTATAATCCCGTTGCCTTTCACAGAGATACCGGCTCATGGGCCGGTATGACTGTACTTTTTTTGAGGATGGTTATAGCTGTCATCAGGCCAGCCAGTCGGATAAATTGAAACAGATAAAAATAAGCACGGCAGTCCAGCTCAACAACACCACTACCATTCGGGTATTCAGTCCGGCATAACTGGCTTGTGGTGTGGCTTTATTGCTGGTGGGGATTAAACGGTTTACCAGGTGGCCGCTGATAACTGTGACCGCAAAGCCAATGGCATTCCACCAAAACCAGAATATGGGGTTGTCGCTAAGCCACAAAAAGGTATTACTGAATACGCCCAGTAACAGGCCGATGTTAGCTGCTTTTGCGGTAATGGTTTTACTGTGGATACCCAGTAAAAAAATTGCCAGCACCGGGCCGTAAAACACCGAGCCGATTTTATTAATGGCTTCAATGATAGTGGGGGCGATATCACCGGCGAATAAACTTAATACCAGTGTTACCAGTCCCCAGCCAATACCGGCTGTGCGGGCAAAGCGCATATATTCATGGTCGCTGGGTTCATGGCCCTTGTAGCGACAAAAATCTTCGGTGGTCACTGCCGCCAGGCTGTTTATCGCGGAACTGAGCGAAGACATGGCCGCCGCCATAATGGCGACTACCAGCAGCCCAATCACGCCGGGTGGTAAATAATTAACAATGAAAATGGGCATCATCCAGTCGGGCTGGTCTGTTGGTATTTGCGCCTGCAGCGATGGGGTATTGAGTACCAGTGCGCCTATTACTAACCCAGTGGTGCAATAAATTACCGTGATGGGGAAGCGGCTGAGCGCGACGGTATACATCACCTTGCGCAGGTCTTTTACGCTATGAGCAGACAGCGAACGCTGAGCTTCTGACTGGTCGCAGCCATAATAAGAGGCATAAAGCACAATGCCACCAAATAACATGGGCAACAGCCCAAAATCGTTGCCGGTTAAACCCCATGAGCTGGTGTTTATGGCTTCCATGCGATCACTATCGATGAGTGCAAGTGCAGCATCCACACCGCCTATAACATCCACAGCGACAAACAGGCAGGTGAGGGCACCGGCCAGAATAATCACCATTTGTACCGCATCACCAAATACCACCGCTTTCATTCCCCCCACGGCAGAATAAATCAGGGTGATTACGCCAATCAACACAATGCTGTGCCATTGCTCCAGTCCCATCGTGCCTTGCAGAATCAATGATATGGCATAAATCATAATGGCGGTGGCGAAGGAGCGGTTGAGCTGAAATACAAAGCTTATCAGCAGGCGGGTGGAGCGTTCGAAACGGCGCTCGAGGAAATCGTACACACTCACCACACCGCTTTGGTGCAAGGTGGGCAATAATCGCCATAACATGAGCAATACCGCGATGGGCAACGCCAGTTCGTAAGACAACCAAATCAACCCGCCGCCTTCGCGTAACCCAACAAAAGCAGGAGCAGAAATAAAACTGATCGCGGAGAGTTGGGTTGCCATAACCGACAGGGATAACGCCGGCCAGGGGATGGTGCGCCCGCCCAGAAAGTATTCCCTGCTATTGTGCTGGTGGCGAAATGCCAGTCCCATGGCGAGTAAACCTACGAGGTAAATCGCGATTATTGCGTAGTCAATCCAGCCCAAAATACGCTCCCTGATTGTGATTTTGTTTATTCAGTATGCTGATTTCACACTACAAATTCCAGTTGTGCTGGTTAATGTTTATCCTGAGCCTGAGTTATTTGGTCGGCACTGGCTTGCATATCCTGATCCGGACTGATTAGATAGTTGTCATTCATTTAACGGATAAAAGGGTCTCATTATGGGCAAGCGTTTGGCCGGTATTGTATTAATGCTATTTGCCTTGGCGTCCTGTAGCAACAGTGACTGGCGCACGGCAAGCCGAGAGCCAGCAGGAATCGCACCCTCACCAGACCTGGTGCAGGATGCGGTTATTGAGATCTATGCGGCGGATGCTTTTAGCTGGCGCGGCTGGTTTGCTGTACATACCTGGCTGGCCTTTAAAGAGGAAGGCGCAGAGGAATATCAGGTTTACGAAGTGGTCG
Organism: uncultured Alteromonas sp.; assembly: GCF_913058315.1. Classification (GTDB taxonomy): domain Bacteria; phylum Pseudomonadota; class Gammaproteobacteria; order Enterobacterales; family Alteromonadaceae; genus Alteromonas. The sequence goes on from NZ_CAJXQY010000015.1 coordinate 37,759, forward strand.
GCTGGCGCGTCAAAAATGGCTATCCAGCCTTACGTCATTATAAAACCGAGAGCCCGGACCGCTACTGGTACGGCGCCAGACCAGAAAAGGTCTTATCTATTCAGGGTGACAAAGCCCGCCGACTGATCCCCGAGGTTGTGGCGGCAATTGATAAATACCCCTGGGCTAACGAATACACTGTGTTTCCGGGGCCCAACAGCAATACCTTTCCGGCCTGGATTGGCTTGCAGGTGCCGGAATTAGAGCTGGATATGCCATTTAATGCCATAGGAGCCGGGTATGCGGATTAAACTAATTGGTGCTCAGCAGGATGACGCGTAGTTGAATACCCAGGTTAGGTTAACCCTGATAGCGTTTTTAAGCTATATGATTATGTCTGGCCTGTTAACCCAGGCCGGAGTCATTCTTAACGCCATTGCCGCGCAACTGGAAATGACGGCGGCCCAGGCGGTCAGTATTTTTTCCTGGCTAACCGGTGGTGCCTTAATCGGTACGCTGATGTCCATGTACCTGTATACCCGATTCAGTTTGCGGCGGTTGCTGATCATCACGTATCTGTTTTTACTGATTCTGGGCGTAGTGCTGCCGTTATTAACCGACGCCGGCTATCCTCTGCTGGCCGCTGTGTTTCTCGGTCTGGGAGTGTGTTGTGGCTGTGGTTTATCCGGTGGTGCGGTGATTATTTCCCGTATCTACCGGGCGCAACGGAGGGCCTCGGCTTTTATTGCTACCGATTGTGCTTTCAGTGCGGCCGGGTTTATTTTTCCAACGCTGGCGGGTTGGTTGCTGGTTAAAGAACTGGACTGGACATTAAGCTATCTGGCCGTTGCCTCTCTGGCGGTGATTATACTGATACTGGCTGTTACTACGGTATTTCCCGACGTGCATCGGGCCGTTTCATCAGAAAGCGCCGGGCAAAAGGAAACCGCTCTGGCGCAATTTAAGCGCATCCTCACCCCTCGGGTGGTGTGTTTTGCGGTGGGGGTATGTCTTTATCTTATTGCCCAAACGACCTTCTTAACCTGGGCGCCCAATTATCTGATGGCTTATTTTGACGCCCGGCAGGAAGTGGCTGGTCAGGTAGTGGGGAATTACTGGGGCTTCTCCATTTTTGGATTACTCACCTCGGTGGTGCTGGTGAATTTTATTCCTACCCGCCTCATGTTGCTGGTGGTCTCAGGTATCGCTATTACCTGCACTACGTTATTTTTACTTATCGACTCGGTGGCGGCATTTCTTACACTCGGACTGGCCTTTGGTTTACTGACTACCTGCATTTATAAAATTGCGATTTCAGTTGGCACCCAACAAATTGCGGACTCACCGCCCATGCTGGTTACCCTGATGTTATTCAGTGGCAGTATCGGTAGTACGCTGGCACCGGTTATATCCGGGTGGGTAGTAGAGAGCAGTGATGAAAAAGGCGCGCTGATGCTGGCACTGGCGGGCTTTATTATGATGCTGGTACTGTTTATTGTGGCAATGGTTCTGGAGCGTAAGGCAAAGCGTCAAACACTCCCTGATCCTGTTCAACCAGAGAGTGTTTGAGACCTAATGGCATTTACTGCTGATAGGCGTAGTCGCTCAGGCCGAGCTCATCGAGGACATCATCGAGATGAGCCATGGCCTCTGGTGTAGGCCCCGGATAATCACCACTGATAGGGACATTACCCTGGTAGCCAATTTCGCGGCTACCGGCCTCAGAGCAGAAGTAAGCCGCTAATACCAGCGAGCGCAAACGGTTAAATACCGCTGCCGGCTGCTGTAAGCGGGCGTCGATATTGTCCCTGTCATAGGCAATATCATCCAGCAGGACTAATTGCTGAGCTTCGCTGAGCATCAGGAACGGCTGACTGTAGCGTCGTCCCGACTCATCGTCGAGCCAGATAAGTAAGCGCAGAATGCCGTCTCTATCCCGCTGTTGTTGACCGTAGGGCGCACTGACCCATTCGTCAATTACATCCACTGCGCCTATTTGCAGGGCGCCGGGCTGGCCATTCTGGGCTGGCACTAAGATGTCAGTTAAACGGGACAGCCGGGCAATTTGCTCCGTGGTCAACGTTTTTGGCCAGGGCGACGGTGGAGGCATGATCAGGTTGGGATCCTGCCCGTACCCTGCCACGCTAATGGGCTCTATCTTAAGGGTTGGCCAGTCTGAGGCTGAACCACTGACTTGAGGTGTGCTGGCGGCACAACCGGTAATGGCGGGCACAGCTGCGCTGGCCAGCATCATACCAAACAATTTTAACGACTGGCGACGGCTTAAGCCGTGCGGGTTACTCAGAGCTTTAGGGTCAGTCATCTTACAGTACTCCCTGTTGGATCTGGCCGGCCAGCCAGTTAGCGTTGCGCATGGCCAGCGTCATGATGGTGAGCGTGCAGTTTTTATGCGGGTTGGAAGCAAAAACGCCGCCGTCCATCACAAACAGGTTCGGACAATCCCAGGTTTGTCCCCACTGATTGGTCACGGAATCTGCAGGCGAGCTGCCCATTCTTGCGGTGCCCACTTCATGAATGATTTGGCCGCCTTTAGCGATGGCTTGTTCGGGGGCAGGCAGATCGCCTACGGTTGCTCCCATGGTTTCTAAAAGCGTTTTAGCGGTTTGCAGACCATGAGCTACCTGATTCAGCTCGTGTTCTGACCACTGCCAGTGGAAGCGTGCCACCGGGATGCCCCATTTGTCGGTGACGTCAGGGTCAATATCCATATAGCAGTTGTCATTGGGCAGCATTTCGCCGCGCAGTGCAAAATACACGCTGGCACCGTAATTGGCTTTGGCTTCGTCTTTTAATGACTCGCCATAGCCTGCAAAATCGCCGGACACCCAGGCGCCGGGTTCTCTGAAGCCGGTCCCCAGTTCAAAGTGATATCCCCGTGGAAAATTCAGATTATGTTGTGCCTTATGGCCCCACCAGGGAATAAACAAATGGTTAGCGGTATGTCCGTCTTCGTTATATCGCGGGCGGTTCTTTAACGCCGGGATAGTGGCACCGATACCGGCACCAGTAGAGTCCATCAGGTTGCGGCCTAACTGACCACTTGAATTGGCGAGGCCGTCAGGGTGTTGGGCAGATTTCGAGTTAAGCATAATCCTGGCCGACTCACAGGCACTGGCTGCCAGAATAACCACCGGTGACGCAATAACCACTTCTTCACCGCTGGCTTTATCAATGTATGTCAGACCGGTGACTGTGCCTTCATCACTGGTATTTACCTGTTTGACCATGGCATCAGTAATGAGCTTAAAATGACCGGTTTGCCGAGCCATGGGAAGTAAAGACGTAGTGGTTTGAAATGCCGCACCAATGGAACAGCCGTGGCCGCAAGGGGTGGCATAAAAACAGGCTGCCCTGTCGTCTTTTGGCTGGGTCAGAACCGCGCGGTGCATGGGAACCGCAGTAATACCATGTTTTTTCGCGGCGGCAGCCACCAACAATTCAGGGACTCTTGGGGTTGGTGGGTGTTGCAGTACGCCGGGCGGTGAGTCGGGCATGTCATCCAGCCCGGTATTGGTGCCACATACACCGACCAGACTCTCGGTTTTATCGTACCAGGGGGCAATGTCACCGTATTCAAATGGCCAGTCTGCGCCGAGCCCATCGCGGCTTTTGCCTTTAAAGTCGTGCTCACTGAAGCGCAGTGAATAGCGCCCCCAGTGGTTAGTGCGTCCACCGAGCATACGTGCCCGCCACCAGAGAAAATCGGAATCATCGTCGGTGGTGTACGGTTCGTCAGGCACCGACCAGCCACCATCAACCGTCGCATCATAGTAGCCAAAGTTTTTATCTGAGGTGGCGGCCCCCATAAGTGGTGCGTCGGCATTGCGTTTAAACATGGGCGTTTCAGTTTTGGGATCGTAGTCGCGGCCCGCTTCAAGCATTAAAACGTTAATCCCTGCTTTGGTCAGCTCATAGGCTGCCATGGCCCCGCCAGCGCCGGAGCCAACAATCACTACCTGATGAATAAAGTCGGCCATTAGCGTAACTCCCGTATTTTAATATTTTTAAACCACACTTTATCACTGTGATCCTGCAAACCGATATGGCCTTTAGCTTGTTCGCCAAAGCCATCCCATTTGGCAAACTTACTGGCGGCAACCAGTTTTTCCCAGGTCGAGGAGTACATCACTATATGCACGGTCATCACGTCATTTTGCCAGACCTCCAGCACGTCATTGTGAAGACGGATCCGCAGGTTATTCCATTCGCCAGCTTCTTTATAAGCGGCCGCCGGCGCCACTACCATGTCATAGAGCGAGCCTGAGCGGTGTGAGTCGAGCTTACTGTCGGGGTGTTTTTCATTATCAATAATCTGGATTTCAGGGGCATGGAAGTAAATGTACTGCTCACTCTCATCTGCCAGAAAGAAAACACCGCTGTTCCCGGCTTCAGAAATCTTCCAATCCAGACTCAGTTCAAACTCGGCATACTGTTTCGCTGTAATCAGGTCGCCACTGCCCTCTTTGGTAAGGGTGATGGTACCGTTAGTGACCTGCCAGTTGCTGCCGGCTTCGTCCTTTTGATAGTTACGCCAACCCTTAAGTGACTCGCCGTCGAATAAGCTTTCCCAGCCCTGTTGCTGTTCTGTGGCTGAGAGAGTGTTATCGCTGGCGAGTACCGCTGTGGAAGCGCTTACAAGTAATCCTGCCAAAAGTGTAATCAGTGTTTTCATTGTTGTTTTCCTGTTGAAATAGACTGCTGAGCACACAGGCCACAGGGCCTGTGTGCCGCAGGAGTTACTTAGCCTTTACGTGCTGTTCCAGCCATTGATCCTGTTCCCAGAGCATGTGTAAGATGCTTTCCTTGGCTCGGTATCCGTGAGACTCCTTGGGTAACATTACCAGTCGTGCCGTGGCACCAAGGCCTTTAAGCGCATTAAAATAGCGCTCACTTTGCATGGGGTAGGTACCACTGTTGTTATCAGCCTCGCCATGAATAAGCAGTAACGGGGTTTTCATTTTGTCGGCATGCATAAAGGGCGACATGGTGTAATACACCTGGGGGGCTTCCCAGTAAGAGCGCTCTTCCGACTGGAAGCCAAATGGCGTGAGGGTGCGGTTATAGGCACCGCTGCGAGCAATTCCGGCCGCAAATAAGTCAGAATGGGAGAGCAGATTAGCCACCATAAAGGCACCATAGCTATGACCACCCACTGCCACACGCTGCCGGTCGATAAGCCCGCGAGCGTCAACAGCATCAATAGCAGCCTTAGCGTTGGCCACTAACTGGCTGCGGAAGCTGTCATTGGGCTCTTCATCGCCTTCACCCACAATAGGGAAGGCCGCGCCATCGAGTACCACATAGCCTTTGTTTACCCAGTAAATAGGCGAGCCCCAGTACGGATAGGTAAACTCATTGGGGTTACTGGTATTCTGCGAGGCGCTGTTTTGATCTTTATACTCTCGTGGATAAGCCCACAGGATCATTGGATATTGCTTACCTTCCTGGTAGCCAACCGGCAAATAAAGCGTGCCGGAAAGCTCCAGCCCGTCATCACGCTTATACGTGATGACTTCCTTTTTGACGCTCTGAATGGCTTTAAACGGATTTTCAAAGTCTGTTAACTGCGTGAGTGACTGGTTGCTTAAGTGCCTGAAGTAGCGGTTAGGGTATTCACTTTTCGATTCGATACTCACAGTGAGTTTTTGCTCATTAACTTTGTAATCGTATAGCTCTTCCAGTTTATCGGTATAGGCAGACTGATAAAGGCGCTCTTTTTCGAGCGTTTTAAGATTAAGACTGTCGAGGAAAGGAAATTGTCCTTTATCTGAATAGCCATCGCCAAGTAAAAAGACCTTCGCGCCATCCATCGCCAGTACGCTCTGACCAAATTCATTGCGCTCAGTCACGAACGAACCCGGATCGCTGTAGGCATCCTGATAATTGCGATCGAAAATAACCGCAGGCGCAACAGTGCTATCGCCTGGAGTAAACGCATAGGCTTTAGTATTGCGGGTATTCCACCAGTAATCCTGAGCAATCGCATAGTTGTCGTTACCCCACTTAATGCGTGAAAAGCGATTATGGGTTTTAAGTAGCAGCGACGGAGTGCCATCGAATGGCGGTTCCAGCGTGTAAACCGCATCGCGATATTCAACTTCAACAGCCGGATCGCCTTTATCCTGCGCTTCGGCAAAAACCAGCGTCGCCGGTTTATCGTCACGCCACTGTATAGAGCGTCTGCCCTCTCGAGTGGCCATAAAGCCTTTGGGCAGATCTTCAATTAGCGGTACCGACACAATCTTGTTGATGAACTCACCTTGTTTGCTATACACACTGGTCACTGAGGGAAAACGGTTATACTGCACCAGATAGCTGAACGGCTTTTCATACTGGGTGACCAGCACATACTCACCGTCAGGCGACACATTAATATTGCCGTACATAGCTGGCGGCAGCCAGCGTGAGGCTTTGCCATTCAAATTTACTTTCATGAGTGTAGAGCGGGTTAGCTGCTCAAAGTTGAATTCGTCATTTTTGTTTTTCAGCAGATCCTGATAGGTGCGGTTCTGGGCTTTTTTACCGTCACTCTCCGATACCGTCGGGCCGGTCGGGGTGGCGGTTTCGGTGTTAATCAGCGCCTGGCGGTCCTCTGGAACCACTTTCACCAGCAGCGCGGAGCCGTCAGCAAACCAATTAATCACATCGCGCATGTTGGCGTTAAGGATGGCTTTGGTAAGGCGTTTGGCCTTGGCGGTTTTTAAATCTAAAACCCATAACTCAATGCCGTTAGGGGTCTTGTGGGTCATTGCCATTTTCTTTTGATCCGGGGACCAGGCAAAATTGGATAAGCGGGGGTTATCGGGTAATCCGGCGATTTCTACCGTTTGCTGGCTGTTAATTCGCTGAATTTTTAAATCGTTATAAAAGGTATCACGACTGCCGATATTCGCTTTGGGATCAATACGTAACCCCCCCAGTCGCAGCTCCTCCTCGGATAACTCGGCAATAGTTTTATAGGTATCGCGGTACAGCATCAACGCAGTATCCTGACTATCATTCATCAGAAAATAGGGGGCGCGATTTACATCGACGAGCTGGAGAATTTCCTCTGCCGGTTTTTGATATTCAGTGGCAGCGGGTACCGTTGGCGAGAGTATAACCGCAAAACAGAGTGCAGCAGCTCGCAGTCCTAACCAGTGATATTGCATGTCTTTCCCTTTTCTTTATTAGTATTTTGCTATCTGTCGTTATAAATGGGGTCGAAATAAGTTCAACCGCTCTCCATATTAGCCTGATTTGTAAAGTCAGGTGAATAGGGCAGGGCTGAATAACATTTACATACGGTTAACTTCTAGCAGCCTTATACGTTTTGTATGAGGTAGACGACAATGAAATGGTAAGTGCTTGTCTGAAATGAGAAATAATCTGTAAGTGTGGTTTGTGAAAGGGGCGACTGTGGGTTTGAATAAAGATAACAGAGTGAGATAGCCGCTTTGCATAGAGTGACAATCAACCCGGTTCTTCACCCGAAGTATGGGTAAGCGGTACTTTGAGCCAAAAAAAAGCCAGTCCCGGAGGACTGGCTTATTATAATCGTGCCATGCGAAACGGCTTATTCGTCGAGGAAGCTGCGCAATTGTTCTGAACGGCTTGGGTGGCGAAGTTTGCGTAATGCCTTGGCTTCAATCTGACGGATACGCTCACGGGTAACATCAAACTGCTTACCAACTTCTTCCAGCGTGTGGTCGGTATTCATGTCGATACCAAAGCGCATACGCAGTACTTTGGCTTCACGAGCCGTAAGGCCTGCAAGGACTTCCTGCGTGGCGTCTTTCAGGCTGCCGCCGGTTGCTGAATCGAGGGGCTGAATAATGGTGCTGTCCTCGATAAAATCACCCAGATGCGAGTCTTCATCATCACCGATGGGCGTTTCCATCGAGATAGGCTCCTTGGCAATTTTCAGTACCTTACGGATCTTGTCTTCTGGCATCAGCATGCGTTCAGACAGTTCCTCTGGCGTAGGTTCGCGACCCATTTCCTGTAGCATCTGACGAGAGATACGATTCAGTTTGTTAATGGTTTCAATCATGTGTACCGGGATACGGATGGTCCGCGCCTGGTCCGCGATTGAACGGGTGATTGCCTGACGAATCCACCATGTGGCATAAGTTGAGAACTTATAACCGCGACGGTATTCAAACTTATCAACCGCTTTCATCAGACCGATGTTACCTTCCTGGATAAGGTCCAGGAACTGCAAGCCACGGTTGGTGTATTTTTTCGCGATTGAAATTACCAGACGCAGGTTAGCTTCCACCATCTCTTTCTTGGCGCGACGGGCTTTTGCTTCACCAATCGACATCCGGCGGTTAATGTCTTTAATGTCGGCAATAACCAAGCCGGTTTCTTGCTCAACCTGAGAAATCTTGCCAACACTACGTTCGATTTCTTCTTTGTACGACTTTAATGCCTCAGCATAAGCGGCACTGCCAGAGAGGATAGTGTCTAACCATGCTGTTGAGGTTTCATTACCGGCAAACGCTTTGATGAAATCCTTTTTCGGCATTTTGGCGTGCATCACGCAGTATTTCATAACCAGGCGTTCCTGGATACGAACGCGGTCCATCATCTCGCGCATGTTACGCACCAGACGATCAAACTGTTTCGGAACCAGGCGGAATTCTTTGAAGATATCGCTTAATGCATTGATTTCCTTGCGGGAATCAGCATGTGTACGACCTTTGGTTTCAATGACGTCGCGGGCTACCTGATATTGATCACGCAATTGACCAAACTTCTGACGGGCTTCTTCCGGATCAACACCCGTATCGTCTTCGTCGTCATCATCGTCGTCGTCATCATCGTCATCATCTTCGTCGTCCAGTTCTTCCTGAGAAAGTTCTGAACCAACGTGAGTAGCGGTGGGGGCGAGGTCTTCTTCGTTATTCGGGTCAACGAATCCGGAGATGATATCGCTTAAGCGGATTTCTTCGGCTTCGTATAAGTCCCACTGATCGAGCAGGTAAGTAATGGCTTCAGGGTATTCAGCAACAGAACACTGCACCTGATTAATACCGTCTTCGATACGCTTGGCGATTTCGATTTCGCCTTCACGGGTAAGAAGTTCAACGGTACCCATTTCACGCATGTACATGCGAACCGGGTCTGTCGTTCGTCCAATTTCGCTTTCAACGGTTGCCAGCGCTTGCGCTGCCGCTTCTGCAACTTCTTCGTCAGTGGTGGTTTCCTGCATTAACAGTTCATCGGAATCCGGTGCAGATTCTGCTACCTGGATACCCATGTCATTGATCATGCGGATGATATCTTCTATCTGATCCGAATCGACAATGTCTTGAGGCAGATGGTCGTTGACTTCAGAAAACGTCAAATAACCTTGTTCTTTACCTTTCGCAATCAGGAGTTTAATCTGAGACTGCTTGCTTTGCGCCATATACCCTACACTTTTAAAAAATTAACCATTGCAATATGCCCCGCCTGAATGTCAATCTATGGCGGACCGAGGTAATAACGTTACACTTTACCTACGTCAGACTGCTTTTGTTGGTTTACGTTTAATTGCCTGCCCATTGCGACGACGGCAGCGAATTACACAGTATAACAGAAACACGGTTATTTTGACTACTACGGCGGTTACTTTTACCGCATCTAATTTTGCTGATAAGCCTTTCAAAACTTACCGAATCTGCTTGAATCGTGCTGTTAACTCGCGCGCCTTTGTTCGCTATTTGTCAGCCTCCTGAACAACGGCTTAAGCCCGCAGGCCAATCCTGTAAACCGCTGCTGTGAATAAAACACATCACTGCGAGTTTAAATGAACGCAGACTTAGCTGCTTTGCCGCTCCCGCATGAGCATGTTTAATTCCTGTTTTTCGTCACTGCTGAGCGCCTGAATTCTTGATTTTGACAACAATTGGTCAATGCGGCTATCGAAATGCCAGTCTAACAAGCGGGCAAAACAGTCACGAAATACTCTTTGTGAGTCGGCTTCGTCAATAAAATGCTCTTGCACCAGTAACCGACCCAGACTCTTTGAATAAGGGTGCTCACGGAAGTTTTCAACCACCTGTGCGGTGTTAGCCTGCGGATGAGTGGCACAAAAACTGAACACATCCTGTAAAACATTCAATCCGGCAATACCTGAACCATTAAGAAATTCAGGCTGCACCGAGTCGGCACACTCCGCTGCCAGTGACGGGTGTTCCAGTAACAACCTAATCATTACGCTTATCGGCGATAAGCGGGTTTTATTAACATTGCCTACCGGATTTTTTTGCTGCTGGGGCGTGGCCGGTCCGGGGCCGGCATTAGCAGCCCGGATATCGCGGTCGAGTTTAAAGCGGTCGTACTCACCCACGTGTTTGCTCAGCTCTTCGCCTAGCATCAGTTTTTGCTGTTCACCGGCTACCTGGTCAATGAGCGGCTTGGCGGCCGACTTTAACGCAATTTTCCCCTCGGGGGTGCCAACTGAATGCTGCTTGAGTAATGCGTCAAAAAAGAAGGTGGATAGCGGTGTGGCCTTTGCCACTAGCTCTTCAAACGCCTCCTGACCAATTTGTCGTATCATGGTATCGGGATCTTCACCGTCTGGCAGAAACAGAAATTTCAGCTGAACACCGTCTTTCAGCGCTGGCAGGGCATTTTCTACTGCTCGCCAGGCGGCGTCACGGCCGGCCCGGTCACCGTCGTAACAACAGACGATTTCCTGGGTACCACGCATCAGCATGCTCATGTGATCCTGGGTGGTAGCTGTACCCAAAGCCGCTGTCGCATACTGAATGCCATACTGACTCAGCGCCACAACATCCATATACCCCTCAACCACCATGATGCGCTGTAAGTTGCGTTGCTGACGGGTCTGGTAGTAGCCAAACAGCTCGTAGCCTTTATGGAAGATACGGGTTTCCGGTGAGTTCAGGTATTTGGGGCCGTTGCCTTCCATAATCCGACCACCAAAGCCACAAACCCGACCCCGTTTATCGCGTATGGGAAACATGATCCGGTCGCGAAAAAAGTCATACTGTTTGCCGTTGTCGTTCTGATTAACCAGTTTCAGGTCGAGCAGCTGTTTTTTAAGGGCGTTGTCGGTACCAAAGGTTTTTAGTACAGCGTCCCAGTCGGGTGGCGCGTAGCCAATCTCCCACTGTTTTACGATCTCGCCTGACAAACCCCGTTGCTTCAGGTAATCCACCGCTTTACTGCCCTGGGCATGGTGCTTTAACTGATGCTGAAAGAAGCGTGTGACTTTTTCCATTAACTGAAAGTCAGACTCGTTTTGCTGTTTGTTCTTGTCACTGGTAAAGCGACCTGAACCTTGTTCTCTGGGAACGTCAAGGCCGTGCAGTTTTGCGAGTTCTTCAATGGCTTCAACAAACTCAAGGCGATCGTAATCCATCAGAAACGAAATGGCGTTACCGTGTTCACCACAGCCAAAGCAATGATAGAACTGCTTATCCTGACTGACGGTGAAGGAAGGTGTTTTTTCGTCGTGGAACGGACAACAGGCTGAATAGTTTTTTCCCGCTTTTTTTAGCCGCACCCGGCTATCAACAATTTCGACAATATCGGTACGGGCCAATAAGTCGTCGATAAATTCGCGAGGGATCTTACCTGCCATAGAATGTGCTACGCTGCCATGAAGTATTGTGGTTGCGGATACTTTATCAGGATATGTGGTTAGCGCAATGATCTGCGCTACAACCATAAATGCCAGCGGGTGAGGGGGAAATTACCCTAAACGCTGTTTGATTTGGGCGCTCAATGCACCCATATCGGCCCGGCCTTGTACCTGGGGTTTTAACACACCCATTACCTTGCCCATGTCCTGCATGCCACTGGCACCGGTTGAAGCCATGGCTTCATCGATTAGGGCTGCAATTTCCTCTTCGCTAAGAGGCTGGGGTAAGAAAGACTCGAGTTCGACAATCTCTGAGCGCTCAGTTTGCGCCAAGTCATCACGACCTGCCGAATCATACTGCGCGGCAGCATCCTGGCGCTGTTTAACCATTTTAGTTAACACTGCCAGGATATCAGAATCGCCTAAAGTTACCTGCTCATCGATTTCTTTTTGCTTAATTGCTGCTAACGCCATGCGAATAGTGCCAAGGCGGACTTTATTTTTAGCCCGCATAGCATCTTTTTGTGCATTTTTTAAATCGTCAATTAGCGCCATAAGTTACTCAGTCGATGATTGCTTACAGGTTTAACGCTGCAATAAAATAGTGCAGCTAAAACTGAACTAAATTAAATTAGTACAGTTTTACGCGACGTGCGTTTTCGCGAGCCAGCTTTTTCAGGTGACGTTTTTTAGCAGCAGCTTTCTTGCGCTTACGTTCCCAGGTTGGCTTTTCGAAAAATTCACGACGACGAACTTCTGACAGAACACCGGCTTTTTCACAAGAACGCTTAAAACGACGCAGTGCAACGTCAAATGGCTCGTTTTCTCTAACTTTAACGATAGGCATTAAAAATTCACCTCAAAACTTAACAGGATGTCCGGGATAAAATCGGTACTTTTAAACCACCCGGGTTAAAAATGGTGCGAAATTCTAATCATTCACGCCCACGATGTAAAGTCCTAGTGTTAAAAAAATAGCCAAAATGACGGTTATGATTCACTTCTCTGCGCCGCAGTGGCCTGAATTCACCAATTCGGGTAAACTTCGCAGCCATTATCCCGGCTTAATTTGAAGAAACAAGGTAAACAGAACACTATGCGCGTATTAGGAATTGAGACATCCTGTGATGAAACCGGTATAGCCGTTTATGATGATGAACAGGGGCTTTTGTCTCATACCTTATACAGCCAGGTAAAACTGCACGCCGACTACGGTGGTGTTGTGCCGGAGCTGGCCTCTCGGGACCACGTGCGAAAAATTGTTCCCCTGATCCAAAAAGCACTGAGCGACGCCGGTTCAACCTCGGCAGATATCGATGGCATTGCCTACACGCGAGGCCCTGGTCTGGTAGGCGCCTTACTGGTGGGAGCTTCAGTAGGCCGGTCGCTGGCCTATGCCTGGGATGTACCTACCATTGGGGTACATCATATGGAAGGTCATCTGTTAGCGCCCATGCTGGAAGATAATGCGCCGCCCTTTCCATTTGTTGCGTTACTGGTGTCTGGTGGCCATTCAATGCTGGTGCGGGTTGATGGCATTGGTAGCTATGAGCTCTTAGGGGAGTCTATCGACGATGCCGCCGGTGAAGCCTTCGATAAAACGGCTAAATTGCTGGGGCTGGATTATCCGGGTGGGCCTTTGCTGGCAAAACTGGCAGAAAACGGCGAGGGCGGACATTACCGCTTCCCACGCCCGATGACCGATCGTCCCGGACTGGATTTTAGCTTTAGCGGCCTTAAAACCTTTGCCGCCAATACCATTCGCGATGCCGACGACAGTGAGCAAACCAAAGCCAACATCGCTTTTGCTTTTCAGGAAGCGGTTATTGATACGTTAAGCATTAAGTGTAAGAGAGCACTTAAACAAACCGGCCTGAAACGGTTGGTCATCGCTGGAGGTGTGAGTGCCAATACGTCACTGCGCGCTGCCATGACAAAATTGATGCAGGACATTAACGGCGAGGTGTACTACCCGGGGTTAAATTTTTGTACCGACAATGGGGCAATGATAGCGTACGCCGGGCTGCAACGACTCAAAGCGGGCGAAACCACTCCTCTGTCAGAATCGGTGGTTCCTCGCTGGCCGCTTGATTCATTAACACCAGTGTCATAAAAAGGGTGTTATCTTATGCTTTTTAATTGATATCAAAGCCTTTTATGAAATTTTTTCGTTGGCGCAGTCTGGTTGGCTGCCTGATTCTTGTTAGTCTGAATGTACATGCTGAACGCCCGGAACAGCATGTGGTATTAATCTCAATCGATGGCTTCCGCCACGACTATATCGAAAAGCATCAGGCCCGGGCGATAGCCGGCATTGCTGCGAGGGGGGTGCGCGCTGAAAGCATGCAGCCCGTTTATCCGGCCAATACGTTTCCCAATCATATTTCACTACTCACCGGTTTATTGCCGGTCAATCACGGCATTGTGAATAACCGCTTTTATGACAAGTCGCGCCATGCTTATTATTCGATGGGCGAAGCGTATAAAGACAGCACCTGGATTACGGCAATGCCATTCTGGAATCTGGTGGAAAGCCATGGGTACCCGGCGGCTACGTATTTCTGGCCGGAATCCGATGCACGCATCGGTGGGCAGTTGCCTTCTTATCACTTTCATTATTCCAAATACTCAGATTATCAGCAGCGGGTCGATCAGATCATTGAATGGCTGACCTACCCTGATACTACCCGGCCGGTGTTTATTGCCGGCTATTTTTCGCTGGTTGATACCGTTGGGCACGATTTTGGCCCGGATGCACCACAGACGTTTGCCGCAGTACAAAAAATAGATGCATTGATAGGCCAGTTGGATGAGCGCTTACAAGCCTTACCGATAAAGGTAAACCTGGTTCTGGTGTCTGACCACGGTATGAATGCGGTGGATACGAGCCGGATTATCTATCAGGATGAACTGAATATCAGCGAGGATTTTCTGGTCCTCAACGAAGGTGAACAAATACTGTTGTATGCCAAAGACGGCGTGAGCGAAGCCGCGGTGAAAGCGCAGGAAAAAGCCCTGCGGGCGCTGGCCCTGCCGGGTGTCAGAGTATTTGATGAATATCAACGAAAGCATTATCACATGCCGCGCAATCCGCGAACCGGTGATATTATAGTGACCATTGATGCGCCAGCCCGGTTTGCCAAAAATAAAGACAGTCGTATCGGGCCCGGCGGTCATGGCTATCTGCCTGAACATCCTGATATGGGCGCTACCTTTGTGGCGGTGGGACCTGCTTTCAAGCAGGGTAAATTACTCCCGCGCTTCAGCAATCTGGAGGTTTATCCGGCATTGGCTGAAGTGCTGGGGCTTGAGTTGATTCGCCCCATCGACGGTCAACTGGACGTACTCAATCAGGCGCTGGCGGAACATTAACCAAAGAGGTTTTGAATATGAGTAAGTCTTACCCCGAAATCACCCAACGCATTTCCAGTAACCTAAAAGCTTTACGCAGTGACATCAGCGATACCATGCAGGGTTTTTCTGCCATGGCTCAGGCCGCTACCAAAGACGGCGTTCTGGATAAGAAAACCAAGGAGCTTATCGCGCTGGCTATCGGCGTCTCTACCCGTTGTGACGGTTGTATTGGCTTTCACGTTAAAGCACTGGTTGAACTGGATGCGACGAAACAGGAAATAGAAGAAACGCTGGGCATGGCCGTGTATATGGGCGGTGGCCCGTCATTGATGTATGCGGCTGATGCGATGCTAGCTTACGAGCAGTTCAGTGAAGCGAAAGCTTAATTTCTGTAGCAGGCAGCCCCGGTTTGCATAGTTTGTCGATTGGCCCGGTCGGCCTGGCCATCGATTATGCGCTGGTGTGGGGAGCGTTGCTCCTGGCGCTGCTCTGGCTGCGCGTAATAGAAAAAGACAAGCCATTACGCGCACAAGTGGAAAACACGTTGTTTAGTGTTTTTGTGGCGGCCTTGCTTGGGGCCCGTGCCGGCTTCGTGTGGCGCATGTGGCCCCAATATCAATCTGACTGGCTGGCCATGCTGGATATTCGCGATGGCGGTTTTTTACCCCAGGCTGGCTTTGTGGCCGGGGCAATCCTGTTAGTCTGGCGAATACAAAAATTCCCCGCGACACGCAGTCCGACGGTAAAGGTGCTTGTGCTCACCGCGGGGTGTATGTTGCCGGTTTACATCTGGATAAACTGGGTGAACCGCAGTGAAACCATGCCATTGCCGGTAGTACAAAATAGCACTTACCAGGCGGTAGACTTCGCCGATTTTAATGATAAACCCATCGTATTAAATGTGTGGGCAACCTGGTGCCCACCTTGTCGGCGTGAAATGCCAGTGCTTGAAAAGGCTCAGCAAAAATATCCCAATCTGCATTTTATCTTTCTTAATCAGGGCGAGTCAGCAGCGCGGATTAATGGTTTTCTTAATGAAGAGGGGTTGAAGCTTAACAATGTGCTTTTGGATCCCAGCGGTGAAATTAGTGAAGCCTTCGGTGTGGCTGTATTACCCACAACATTGTTCTATTCCACGCAAGGTGAACTGCTATACCGACATGTTGGCGGGGTATCGCCTGCCAGTCTGGACTACGCATTGGAAAAGTTAACCGATCCCGCACAGTAGCGGATAACCGTTATTCGTTGGCTTTACCTTTATCCCACACTTTACTTTCTTCGCCCCTGAGTAGCCGCTGAATATTTTCTTTGTGCCTGAAAATGATCAGCACCGACAGCATGGCCACCGGTATGGTATACATGGGTTTTATAAACCAGGTAAATACCGGTGCCAGCAGCACGGTTACGATAGCGCCCAGAGACGAATAGCCCCAGATAAACACCACAACCGCCCAACTGGCTACCAGCGAGCCAGCCAGCGCCGGACCAATAGGCAACATGGCGCCAAAGGCTGTGGCAACGCCCTTGCCGCCGGCAAAATTAAAATACAGCGGGAAGATATGGCCCAGACAGGCAGCTATAGCAATAAAGCCGAGCGCTACCGGAGGCAGCCCCATAAAATAGGCAGAATAAACCGGAACGGTGCCTTTCAGTACATCGACGAGTAATACCAGTAACGCCGGGACCCGGCCACCGAGGCGATAAACATTCGTAGCGCCGGGGTTTCCTGAGCCATGGCGGCGGGGATCCGGCAATCGAAAAGCACGGCTAATTAATACTGCACTGCTAACAGAGCCTATCAGGTAGGCAACGCCAATCATTAACAGACTGAGTGCAAGCACGCCAATGCTCCAAAAGTGCATGAAAAGTGTGCACACACTACTAGAAGATCGCCTGTAAAGCCAGTCATTGTGACGCACAGGGTGACAGTAACCGGCAGACTCTCATAGTGGCCGGACTGGCCAAGTCTGCGCTGATCGCGTAATCTTCAGCGCCAGGGCTATACTCGCATAAAAAGGTGTTTTCACTATGCAGCAAATATTTATCGAAGGGTTGGAAGTCCCTACGCTGATAGGCGTATATGACTGGGAGCGCACCCAAAATACCGTATTGGTGATCGATTTGTTGATTAATGCCGATTTAACCGCAGCAATGCAGTCAGATGATGTCGCTCACACTATCGACTATGCGGCGGTAGCGGAAACGGTAAAACAGGTGGGAAGTGAATCGACCTTTGAATTACTCGAGGCCTTCGCCAATGCCATCATTGCCGCAGTGTGCGATACCTTTGCAGTGCAAAAGCTGGTACTGACTATTGAGAAACCCGGCATATTACCCGATGCCCGAAAAGTTGGGATCCGGATAACACATCAGGTAAGCCAGTAAAGTGAGCCTGCATCAGGTCTATATTGGCATTGGCTCAAATATTGAGCGTGAGTTTCACACTCGTGAAGCTTATCGGGTACTTCATCAGTATTTTGAAAATGTTGTGGTCTCTCCGGTTTATGATTGCCCGGCAGAAGGCTTTGACGGCCCCGGTTTTTATAACTGGGTGGCGAAAGTTGATACCAGCTTATCGCTGGATGCAATTTATCAGTTATTCAAACAATTAGAAGCCGAATACGGGCGAAAAGACTGGTATAAAAAGCACTGTTCACGCACAATGGATCTCGATTTATTGTGCTTCGATCAAAAGGTGTGTGATGCACCGGTGACGCTGCCCAGAGCGGAAATTTTACAGCGAGCGTTTGTGTTGCGACCATTGGCCGATATTGCACCCGCAATGCGCCATCCGGTTGTCGGAAAAACATTCTCGCAACTCTGGCAGGAATTTGATCACAGCAAGCAGCCAACCACGCCAATCGATTTTAAATGGAGTTCACCCCAGGGATGACGCTTTTCGAGATTATTATTTTAGCCATTATTCAGGGGCTAACCGAATTCTTACCCATCAGTAGTTCTGCACATTTGCTCTTGCCTGCCGAAGTGCTCGGCTGGCGCAATCAGGGGCTGGCATTCGACGTAGCCGTGCACGTAGGTAGTTTGTTGGCGGTAATGATTTACTTCCGTAATGATATCCTGCAAATGACCGGGGCCTTTTTTAAGCACGGGTTCAGCCAACAACAAACCACCGACAGCAAGCTTGCCTGGTTTGTAGTAATCGGCACTATACCGGCAGTAATCGCCGGCTTTTTACTGAAAGACCTGATCGAAACCCATGCGCGTAGTGCCGCGGTAATTGCTACCACAACAATCCTGTTTGGTTTACTACTGTGGTACGCCGATGTAAAAGCTAAGCATGTGCAGAAGCTGGAACAACTGACACTGCGTCAGACCATTATCATTGGTCTGGCCCAAATGCTGGCGTTAATTCCGGGGACATCCCGTTCTGGTATTACGATGACAGCGGGTTTAATGCTGGGCTTAAACCGCGAAAGTTCGGCACGTTTTTCGTTTTTATTGTCTATTCCGGTGATCCTCGGTGCCGGATTATTAGCAGTAAAAGACCTGCTCGAAGCAAATGAAGCGGTCGATTGGTCGGCATTAATTTACGGTGCCGGCTTTTCTTTTGTCAGTGCTTATCTGTGTATCTTTTTGTTCCTTAGCTGGATTAGCCGAATTGGTATGTTACCGTTTGTGATATACCGCTTACTGCTTGGCGCCGTGCTGATTGCCTTTATATTCTGGTAAGCCCTGTATCGAATTTATGGAGAGTACAAATGGCTGAAACTATATTTGATAAGATTATTGATAAGTCTATTCCTGCAGATATTTTGTATGAAGATGACAAAGCGCTGGCCTTTAAAGACATAAATCCCCAGGCGCCTATTCACTTTTTAGTGATCCCGAAAAAGCAAATTGCCACCATTAACGACATCACCGAAGAAGACGAAGCGCTGGTCGGTCATTTATATACCGTCGCGGCCAAGTTGGCTGTTGAGATGGGCTTTGCCGAAGAAGGTTACCGCGCGGTAATGAACTGTAATGAGTTTGGTGGCCAAACCGTTTACCACATTCATCTGCACGTTTTAGCCGGTAAGTTGATGGGCTGGCCTCCCTACACAGATAAACCCAAGCATTTAGAGTAACAAAAAGCTAACGCTTTTTGTTATCCCGGAAGCGCCAAAGGCGCTGTCCGGGATCTCCTGAGAAGGCTGACTAGTCTAAACAGTATCGCGTTCGTTATCCCGGAAGCGCCAAAGGCGCTGTCCGGGATCTCCTGAGAAGGCTGACTAATCTAAACGGTATCGCTTTTTGTTATCCCGGAAAGTACGCAGTACTTATCCGGGATCCCCATCGTGCAATTGTAGAGTGTAAAAGTGCACTAGCTCAGTCATTGAAGCGTCAAAGAGACACTTACTCCACTA
>NZ_CAJXQY010000016.1 GCF_913058315.1 uncultured Alteromonas sp.
GGTTGGCTACCGGATAAATCAGGCGTGCCAGTAAGTCACGGTTGTAGGTAATAATATCGCAGTCGTGCAGTGCCACCGATTCGGCTTTATTAGAGGCCAGAATATAGCCCATGCAATACCAGACGTTACGGCCTTTACCAAGCTCTTTAGGCGCCAGATCCAGGGCCTGGAGCTCTTCATCGATGGCTTTTAAACGCGGGCCATCATTCCATAAAATACGGTGGTGTTGGGGCAGACGACTGAAAAAGCCCTGTGCATGGCGGTACTGATCCAGGCTCGCGCGGTCCAGTCCGATAACAATTTCAGACAGGTAAGGGACATTCGTTAGTTCGTCAACGATATGGCCTAATGCCGGTCCTTCAAGCTCCGAAAACAGCGATGGCAAAATAAGTGCCATGGGACGTTTCTGAGAAAAGCGTAACAGCTCAGCTTCGAGTGCTTCGGTCGAGCGGCTGGCGAGATTGTGTAGCGTTGTCACGACACCATTTTGGTAAAAATCGGCCATGTGTCCTCCTAATCTTTCAATGAAAGCAATTGTGTAAGCATTTCTGTCCAGCCCTCAGGGCCAAGTTGTGTGCTGGTATATACGTTATCTTTTTTATCTACCGGGGGAGGCTCATGCGTGGGTGACGCAATACGTACGGCAATATCTGCAGCTTCCATCATGGCGATGTCGTTCTTACCATCGCCAAGGGCTATAGATGTTGCAGTTACCGCCGACTGACGTTGATACTCCTCCATAAACCAGCTTAGTGCTTTACCTTTAGTACAGTCTCCGGAAATATGGATGAAACGGCCGCCTTCCAGCGGTGTTGCGCCACGTTCTCTGACTGACTCGATAAATTCGGCTTTGCGAATTTCACTACCAAGCCACATTACCGGTTCGCCAAATTGGCGTTTGGCTGCTAAGCGGGCTTCGTCCTCGCTCAAACCGGTGGCAGCCATTAAATCTTCGGTGCTCATTTCACTAAAGTGGGTAAACTCACCTGCAAAATCAGCTTTAACAATTTCCAGTAGTTTTAACCAGTAGCCCTTTGAAGAGATAAAGGACTTACACCAAAAACCGTCCTGCCAGATCGTGCCGGCCGGTTTTTGTTTAAAAAAGCCATGTGGGATATACGCTGCAGCGCCATTCTCTACCACGAAAGGTCCGTTTAAACCGATTTTTTCCCGCAATTCGGTCATTTCTGCGAAGGTTTTGCTGGTATTAGGTATCACCGGTACCCCGCGTTCAGCCAGCGCATCCAGCGTTGGCTGTGCGGCTGCAAAGCTATAGGTGTGATGATCCAGCAACGTGCCGTCCATGTCAGTAAAGATCACAGTACTTGATTGATCCATTAAACAGCCTTTTCTACATGAGTGATTTGACGGGTGTCGTCCAGATGGTAAACGTAATTACATCGCTCGGGCAATGTCTCCAGACTTTGTTCGGTTAAACGCTGGTAGTGCTGTATAAACCGTTCGATTTCCAGATCGGTCATAATGCCGCTGTGCGCCTCAGATGAACCCAGTTTAGCAGCGAGTTTATGTTCCTGCTCTTTGCGCCAGTTATACACCTGCCCGAAAGAGGGGGCTTTTAACATGACCCAAAAAGCCATTTGGTCGAACAGCCCCTGATAGCTTTCGCTGAGTTGCTTATTGACGTAGGTCCGCCAGATACCCAACGGATCCTCATCCTGTTCCAGTGCGTTAACCGGTGTCTCCAGTTGCGCTTTGGTTTGCGGGCTTACGCCCCAGCACCAGCCTTCAACCAATACAATATCCGGTGGCGAGTGGATAACCGGCCAGTCGACCACCGGGAAGGGGTTATCGATAGCTTTATTGAAGCGTGGAATAGACACGGTGCCGTAACCGCGTAACCTGTCAAACGTTGTCTGTGCCAGGTCTACATCGTGTGTCCCGGGGACGCCACGGGTAGCCAGCAGAGGGTGAACTTTTACCGCCAGTGCGTTACGGCTCGACTTGTCCAGATAAAAATCATCCAGCGACAGCGAGACCACATTGAGCTTTTTATACTCAGTCAGATAAAACACTAAAAAGTCACACAGGGTGGATTTTCCCGAGCCCTGGCATCCATTCACGCCCACAAAAAAAGGCTTCTTTGCACTACTTTGGTGCTCATGGATTTCATCTGCTAATGGGATGAACCATTTTTGTGCAATGTCGCGGTAGCTCTCTGGAAGTTGATGCGCCGCAAGAAATGTAGAAATGTCCATAAAGCTGCCTTAGTTATTGATGATTCGCACAGCATGTTCGTAATTTTGTTACAACATTTGTGCCAATTCAGTCGATAATTACTGCTTAACGATCCCTTTTGGTAATGATTGCACAAAAAGCGATCGAATGCAGGTCTCTGCATGCTTTAAGAATGGATTTATCCCTTATTGGCGATAATCACAGCCCGTTTGGGGGCTGGATAGCCCTCAATCGTTTTAGACGGATCCTCAGGGTCAAGAAAATCCACCAGGGAGTGGGTGGTCATCCAACTGGTAGCGCGTTGTTCGTCGGTGCTCGTAACGCATTCATCCACCACCTGACAATCGGTAAAGCCAAGACGCTGCAGCCATACCAGTAAGGCTTTCGAACTGGGCAGAAACCACACGTTACGCATTTGTGCATAGCGGTCACCCGCCATTAGAACGGTTTGTTCGTCACCGTCGACCACCAGGGTCTCCAGCACTAACTGGCCGCCTTTGCGTAATTGTGACTTCAGCTGCTGTAAAAATTCCATAGGATCACGGCGGTGGTAGAGCACCCCCATAGAGAACACCGTATCGAATGCGCCAGTGGCCTGCATTTGTTCGATGCCCAGTGGCAGAAAATGCACCGGCGCGTCGCCAATAAAATACTTGATGGCTAAAAACTGGATCAGGAATAACTGCGTGGGGTCGATGCCATAAACACCGGCTGCGCCTTCGCCATACATACGCCAGAGATGATAACCACTGCCACACCCTACATCCAGCACCTGCCTGCCTTGTAATGGCGCAAGATGCGGTAACACCCGGTCCCATTTCCAGTCGGAACGCCACTCGGTATCAATGTGGATCCCGTGCACATGATAAGGCCCTTTGCGCCAGGGCATAAACTGGCGGAGTAAGCCCTCAATTTGTTTTTGGGTATAAGTATCGATGTCTGCTGCTGCGCCAATGGTAACGCTGTCTTTAAAGTTAAGCGCTCCGGCTTCTGTGGCAGGCAGTTTGGCAACCAGCTTTTGCCACTTCTTAAACTCACCGTGCAAGGCGTTGCCATACCAGTCATCCATTTGCCGGGGCAGGGTATTTAACCAGTGTGATAGCGGACTATCGAGTAAGTCTTTATAGCAGTTGTAAAAGAGTTCAGATGCAGACATAAATTCAGGTCCGGATTATTTAATTGCCACCAGTGACATAAAGTTAAAACAGCGATACCACATTACCACATCAGCAAAGCCAGCTGCTTTAAGCCGCGACTGATGAATATCAAAGGTGTCAATTAGCATGACGTTCTCTAAAGCAGCGCGCTTTTGACTGATTTCAAGCTCGCTGTAGCCATTTTGACGTTTAAACTGCAGGTGCAGGTCATTAATGACATTATTACCCTGATCATTGTCGTGGCGAATCTTTTCGGAGATAACGAAGATCCCCCCTGGTAACAAGCCATCATAGATTTGCCTGATAATACCGGCGCGCTCGGCAGGCGGAATAAACTGCAGGGTAAAATTCATTACCGCCATCGACGCATTAGTAATGTCTTCTGATTGCGCAAAACCCTGCTTTACAGTGATTGGGTTGGGCAACTGAAACGCTCCAACTTTGCGCTGACAACGTTCAACCATGGCCGCTGAGCTGTCGACGGCTATAATATTGCAGTGGTCTTGTGGGCAATGGCGTGACACCGAAAATGACGCAGCGCCTAAAGAACAACCCAAATCATACACGTTGGTATTGGCTTTCACATGGCTGGCTGCCAGCTGACCTATGGTTTCGATAATGGTTTGGTAACCGGGAATAGAGCGGCTAATCATGTCGGGAAATACATCCGCAACGGCATCATCAAACTGGAAATCGCTGACCTGTTTTAAAGGCGTAGCAAACAGATTGTCTTTATTCGACACGATAAATTCTTCTTTAGTAGCAGTTTGGTCGGCAATTTTACCCGGTGGCGGCAGAAAACCAAGCCTGTATATAAAAAAATTCGGTTACACGGCATTCTTTACTTCAATCGTTTAATCTTTAGTATTAACCTATACTCATTGATAATATTGACAGCCACCGAGGCACCGATTTAATGAAGTTTATAATTGCCGACGATCACCCGCTTTTCAGGGAAGCTTTATCAGGCGCGTTAACCCCGCTGTTTGAAGGACTGGAAGTTGTTGAAGCTGAATCGACGGATGCATTAATTGAACTCCTGGCTCGCAGCAATGATGCTGACCTCCTGCTACTGGATTTATCCATGCCGGGCGCCAACTGGTTCGAAACGCTCACCACAGTGAAAGAACGTTACCCGGCGTTACCTATTGTGATGGTTTCGGCCAATGACGATATTGATGTTATTTCACAGGCAATCACCCTGGGCGCAAAAGGTTACATCACTAAAGCCACGCCAACTAAAACCATTGCTGAAGCCATTGATATTGTGCTCAGCGGTGAACAGTGGCTACCCGCCGATATTGCCGAAAAAATGACGTTCAACAGCGGTAACATGAATGACATGCTTGAGCGTTTCAAAGAACTTACTCCTAAACAGGTATTAGTGCTGAAATACGTGCGTGCAGGCATGATGAACAAGCAAATTGCGCACGAAATGAATGTTACCGAGGCAACGGTGAAAGCACATATTAGTGCGGCGCTTAAAAAACTGGATATCAATACCCGCACGCAAGCGGTGCTGTTGATGGACAAGCTTCAGATTAACTGATCCACTGTGATAGACCCGCAGCTTCCACTGGTGGATATCCACCGTCACCTCGACGGTAATATCCGCCCGGAAACCATATGGGATCTTGCCACCAGGCATAACATTGCACTTCCTGCTAAAGATCTCGACGAACTTCGCCCGTTGTGCCAAATCCAGGATAAGACTGCCGACTTACTGGCGTTTCTGGCGCGGCTGGATTATGGCATTTCCGTGCTTGCAGATACCGACGCCTGTTACCGCATCGCCTATGAAAATATGCAGGATGCCAAACGGGCCGGGCTAGACTATGTTGAGTTAAGATTTTCCCCGTTCTACATGGCGCAGTCACATCAGTTAAACGTAGCGGATGTGGTGGAGGCGACCATAGCCGGCTGCGCCGAAGGCAGTCGCGATTTTACGATTAAGCATAATTTAATCGGTATCCTGAGCCGCACTTTTGGTACGGATGCGTGCACGAAGGAACTCAACGGTTTGCTGGCACATAAAGACCATATCACGGCACTGGATTTAGCCGGCGATGAGTTGGGTTACCCGGCGCCTTTGTTTACCGAGCATTTTAAACAGGCCAGGGATGCTGGCTGGCAGATAACCGTACACGCCGGCGAAGCCGATGGCCCGCAGAGTATCTGGAATGCCATTGAGCTGCTGGGCGCCAGTCGAATAGGGCACTGCGTGGCCGCCAAAGACGATGACAGGCTGCTCGAGTATCTGGTAGAGCACAACATTGGTGTGGAAAGCTGCCCCACATCCAATTACCAGACCGCCACCGTAGTAGACACTGCCAATCATCCTATGAAAGCTTTTTTAGCAGCGGGTATTGAAGTCACTCTTAATACTGATGACCCGGGCGTATCGGCCATCGACATTAAAGATGAATACCGGGTCGCCAAAGAGGTTGTTCAGCTAACGGATGAGCAACTGCGGCAAATTCAAATCAATGGTGTTAACCAGTCGTTTATCTCCGCCACAGAAAAACAGCAATTGTTCGAAATGGCTTTAAACCGCTAATCACTATTGATTCCAAACGTGGTTGCTTACTATATTTTCAGGGAAGAAAAAATGAATAAAATCACCGTGTGTTTTTTAGTGCTGTTTCTGTGCGCGTGTGCGAACACTAAAAACGAAATCTTGGTTGATGGCAGTTCGGCTCAAAGTACGCAAAACAGTTTGCAGAAAATTGATAAAGCGTTGAGTAAGAAACAACGCATCGACTTGTTAATGGCGCTGCTGGCAATTCAGCTTGATAACGCGAAAGCCACGGATTTTATCGCTAATGCCGGGGCAGACGGTAACAAAAAGGTGGGCATGGAATATGGTCCGCTGGGCAGTAAAATTGACGGCCTCAATTACTACCAGATTCTGGAGTTGGCTAAACAATCCTCAACCCGGGTAAGTCGCCAGTAACTAAGCCTGTAGTGAGTTAAGTGAAACTACAAAGATACCGGGCCAGACAGACATAAAAAAGGCACCTTAAGGTGCCTTTTTTAGTAACGGTTATCGCAGAATTACCTGATTGCTGCAACCAGCTCTTCCGGCGCAAAATCATCGACAGCGATAATCTTAGCGCGGCCTTTTTCGGTGCGCTTAAGCAGCTCTGCTTCTGCTTCACTGATGAGATCCTTAGCCAGTGCTTCTTCGGCCAGTTTGTCGAGCTGGGTAAAGCTGCGT
Source organism: uncultured Alteromonas sp. (assembly GCF_913058315.1). GTDB lineage: Bacteria > Pseudomonadota > Gammaproteobacteria > Enterobacterales > Alteromonadaceae > Alteromonas. The sequence continues at coordinate 6,571 of NZ_CAJXQY010000016.1, forward strand.
CGTTCACCTAACGCCCTGCAAATATTGTCGAACACCGGCTCGGCAGCCAGTACGTCTTCCAGCGTTTGCTCCAGTTCACCAGGCAGGCTGCCCGGCTCGCGGGTAAGGTACTGGCCCTGTCCAAGGCGGGTTCTGGCCGTGCCGGGGGTCTGTAACAATCTGGCGATGGCATGTTCGTTAGCGTCACTGGGTTTTGATACCCGATGCCCGAAGGGGATCAGTTTTAGTTTTAAGACCTGTCCCAACCATTTAATCGGGAAGTTGTCCAGAAAGTCCATCAACGCGGTTTCCAGGTTATAAATCAGATCCTGCATTGCCCAGTGTAGCAAAGGCAGGTCTTCATGCTGACGGCCTTCTTCGTCAAACCGTTTAAGGGTAGCACTGGCCAGGTAAATATAGCTCAGCAGGTCACCAAGTCGTGCTGATAACCGTTCACGGCGTTTCAGCGAGCCACCCAGAATCCCCATGGACAAGTCGGTAAGCAGCGCCAGGTTAGCGCTATAGCCCTGTAACAGCTGATAATAACGGGCGGTGCTGTCTTTAAACGGTGACTGATGGAAATAGCCCCCGGTCAGCGTAAACCAGACGCTGCGGTACGCATTGGCAAGGGCAAAGCCGATATGACCAAAGACGGCTTTATCAAAAGCCTGAATGGCTTCCTGTTCATCCGGCAACGCCGCGGCTTTAATCTCGTCAAGCACAAATGGATGACACCGCATGGCACCCTGACCGAAGATCATCATATTACGGGTCAGAATATTCGCACCTTCCACCGTAATAGAGATAGGCATACCCTGATACCCGCGGCCGAGATAGTTATTTGGCCCAAGCATTATGCCTTTACCGCCATGCACATCCATCGCGTCGTTCACCGTGATCCGTGAACGTTCGGTCAGGTGATATTTACAGATGGCCGAAATCACCGATGGCTTTTCGCCCAAATCGACGCCCACTGTGGAAAAGCGTGTCACTGCATCCATCATGTAGGCATTACCGCCAATGCGGGCGAGCATCTCTTCCACGCCTTCCATATGCCCGATGGGGAGCTTGAACTGGCGTCTGATACGGGCATAAGCACCGGTAGACATGGCGCAGGATTTAGCGCCGCCAGCCGAGGTTGAGGGCAGGGTAATACAGCGGCCTACCGACAAACATTCCATCAGCATGCGCCAGCCTTTCCCGGCCATATCTGCGCCACCAATGATGTAATCCAGCGGTACAAAAATATCGTTACCGCGCACCGGGCCGTTCTGGAACGGTGTATTCAGCGGGAAGTGGCGTCGGCCAACGTCCAGTCCCTTAGTGTCGTGGGGAATTAACGCACAGGTAATGCCCAACTCTTTCTTGCCGCCCAGCAGCCCATCGGGATCGTACAGCTTAAACGCCAGACCAATCACTGTGGCAACCGGTGCCAGGGTGATATAACGCTTGTCGAATGTCAGGCGCATGCCGAGTACTTCTTCGCCTTCCCATTCGCCTTTACACACAATGCCCTGGTCAGGGATTGCGCCGGCATCAGAGCCTGCTTCGGGACTGGTTAAGGCAAAGCAGGGGATCTCATCGCCACTGGCCAGGCGCGGCAAATAATGATTCTTCTGCGCCTCTGTGCCGTAATGCTGGAGTAATTCTCCCGGCCCTAACGAATTTGGTACCCCTACGGTGCTGGAGAGCACGGCGCTGGTGCCGGCCAGTTTCTGAATAACCCGAGACTGGGCAAACGCCGAAAATGCCAGACCACCGTATTCTTTTTTGATGATCATGGCGAAGAATTTATGTTCTTTGAGATAGGCCCATACCTCTGGTGGCAGATCGGCATCTTTGTGATTCACCTGCCATTCGTCAATCATGCTGCAGACTTTGTCTACCGGCCCATCCAGAAACGCTTGCTCTTCCGGGGTCAGGCGACCCATCGGGATGGCATGGAGTTTTTGCCAGTCCGGACGACCCGAGAAAATCTCGCCGTCCCACCACACGGTACCGGCGTCGATAGCTTCCTGTTCGGTGGTCGACATTTCCGGCATGACCTTGCGGTAAAATGCCAACATGGGCCTGGTGAGATAAGGAATGCGAATTGACGACACGGCAAAAGGCGCCATGACAACAACAAACACGAGCCAGCTTAGTAGCCCAAGGGAACCAAAAATGGTACCGATCAACAGTACGCCGCCTGCAACAATAATGGCATTCATTAAGGGCAGGCGTTGATAGGCGGCCACACACAGTGACAGTATTACCAGTAACACCCAGATAAAATCAGACATTTGTTCTCCTCGTCCAAGTACTCTTTGTTTTGAGGTCTGACCAGATAATCTAAAGCTATCCTCGCTGCCGGAAAAAATCAAGTTATAGTGACAGGAGAGTTGGCCAGGTAAGTGTCATAAAATGATGACGATTGGCTCACAGTCAGAGGGTAACCGCGCTGGGGAATGATGGCATGCACGTACAGAGCATGCCACGAATTGATTAATCGCTTCGCTTGATGGAAAAAGCTTTTAAGCGTAAATCGCCTTGCTCATCACCATCTTTAAACTGTTGCAGGCGTACCAGCTGATAATTGAGATCCGGTGCAAACCAGGCCAGCGTGTGCCGGCTTTTTGATTCACGAACAATCTCAACCTTAATCGCTTCAATTTTGCCGTAGGGTAAATCAACTAGTTCCTTGCCGATCACCCGCATACCGTAATGGCGTTGTTGGCCCCGGTAATTAATAAAGTCGTAGCTTAACGTCTCAGCCCCCCGAGCAAGGCGAATTGGCACGTCCAGGCGGTAAAGCTGATTATCCAACTCACCCTGCCAGGGCAGTGTAAAGGCTTCATCATCTTTATTTAGTTGGATTTGGCCGCCATCAACCTCCGGAAATTCCACTTTTAAACTTTTATCTGGCCCTGTACCCGTGCGCGAGTAGTTATACTGCTGCGGGATCAGATGGTCACCGTCTACCAGAAAAATCGAGTGTTCAAAACGTTTGTCGGAGAGGAAAAACTTCGACACCTTCGACTGATAAGTCAGCGAGTACAGGCCTTCCGATAATTGTTCCAGTGAGATTTTGGCTGAGCCCAGATTATCATCCCATTTGTAAGCGTAATACACGGCTTCAAAAGGGGTTATCAGCGGGGAGGATTCTGTTGCTGCGGTATCGGCGAGTGCCGACATGCATAAAAAGCCTGACAAGAGTGTCAGGCCAAGGGATTTAGTCGTTCGCGTAACCGTTGTCCGGAAGAACTTTACCATCTAATAATGCCTTATTGTTGTTCATTTTGAGCCGGTCACTGCAATACCAGTGAACCACTAGCGGGTAAATACTACGTTCCTGCTCCTGAACCCGTTGGGCCAGAGCATCGGCGTTATCATCTTCAAACACCGGGACTTTACATTGAATGATGACGGGCCCGCCGTCAAGCTCAGGCGTCACAAAATGAACACTTAGGCCGTGTTCACGGTCACCATTTTCCAGTGCACGTTGATGGGTATTTAACCCTTTGTACTTAGGCAACAAAGACGGGTGAATGTTCAATAAGCGGCCGCTAAAATGTTCAACAAACTCAGTAGTGAGAATGCGCATAAAGCCAGCCAGCACAACACAATCGGGCTGATAGCTTTCTAATGTGGCCAGCAAGGCCTGATCGTAGGTTTCGCGATCTTCATACTGTTTGTGATCCAAACAGATAGCTTCAATGCCCGCAGCGCGGGCTCGTTCCAGACCATAGGCGTCAGGACGGTTAGAAATTACACAAGCAATGTTAGCCTTTATTTTGCCCGCTTCTACCCAATCGATAATGGCCTGAAGGTTAGAGCCATTACCCGAAATCATGACGCAAATGTTAGGTTGTGTACTCATGTGACTAATTGATCTCAACCTGATTGTCGCCGTCGAGTTCGGCTATTTCACCGAGCAACCAGGCCTTTTCACCGGCGTCGTTTAATACCGCCAGGGCGGCGTCAGCATCCTGCTCGTCAACTACCAGAATAAGACCTACACCACAGTTAAAGGTCCGGTACATTTCGTGCGTTTCAACATTGCCGTTTTCCTGCAGCCAGTTGAACACAGCCGGCCATTCCCAGCTGTTTGCATCGACCACGGCTTTTTTGTCGTCAGGCAGTACGCGCGGGATATTTTCCCAGAAACCACCACCGGTGATATGTGAGATAGCCGCTACTTTAACGCTTTCCAGTAACTTCAGTACTGACTTTACGTAAATGCGTGTTGGGGCAAGCAGTTGGTCGATTACCGGCGAACCGTTCAGGTTGGCGTTAACATCGGCACCGCTGACTTCGATAATCTTGCGAATTAATGAGTAACCATTGGAATGCGGACCCGATGAGCCCAGTGCCAGAATCTTCTGACCGGCTTTAACCGTACTGCCGTCAATCACATCCTCGGCTTCAACCACGCCAACGCAGAAACCCGCGATATCGTAATCGTCGCCATGATACATGCCGGGCATTTCTGCCGTTTCGCCGCCAATCAGCGCACAGCCAGCTTGTTCGCAGCCGGTACCAATGCCGGAAACCACTGCCGCAGCGGTATCGACATTAAGCTTGCCGGTGGCATAGTAATCGAGGAAAAACAGCGGCTCAGCGCCCTGTACAATCAAATCGTTTACGCACATAGCAACCAGGTCGATACCTACGCTGTCGTGACGCTCAAAGTCCATGGCTAAGCGTAACTTGGTGCCAACCCCATCTGTTCCAGAGACCAACAGCGGATTTTTATATTTTTCCGGCAGTGAACACAGTGCACCGAAGCCACCTAAACCACCGCGTACTTCAGGACGGTGAGTACGTTTGGTGACGGACTTGATGCGTTCAACGAGTTGGTTTCCAGCGTCGATATCGACACCGGCATCTTTGTAACTTAATGACGTATTTTTTTCAGACACGGGTAAGCCTTGTTGCATGGACTGGTTCGAATGCGCGGATTCTACCAGTATCCGGGGGTAAGTCCAACGTGTAAGCAGGGTTTACTTGGCAAATTGCACCAATGTTTAAGCTGGTGTCTGTATAAATTGTCGCCAGTCAGTCGGCTTATTGGTAAACAGAACGCAGATAAGCCAATAATTAAGGTGAAAAACGTGTTTAAATAGATAACAATAAACCGCCCAGAGGGCGTGCGCCTTTGTTGGTATTAACATGGAGTTTGCTAAGCTTTTGCCCGTACCAGTATTACTCAGATTACCGAGAAAAATTTCGCAGCTGACCGCCGCAATAACCTTGTTAGTGGGGGCGGGATGGATCGGCGCAGCGCATGCCAGTACCACTATAGAACTCGGTACCGGAAAAGTGATCGTCGATAACAAATCGAGCCGGGCACTGACCAACGGTACCCGCGAAGCGCTGGAACAGTTGCTGGTTAAAATAACCGGTCAGCAGGACATCAGCGATTACCAGACCGTGGATACCCTGCGTAAAAATGCCAACCGCTATTTACGAGCCTACCGCTTTACCGAAGAGCAGGGTGAACTGTTTTTAGTGGCCGAGTTTGACCGCGAACTCATTGAAGCCGAACTGGTTAAACAAGGCTTGCCCATTTGGGGCAGTCGCCGCCCTGATGCGTTGTTATGGCTGGCCATCGAGGATCAGGAAGGTGAACGTCGGATTGTTGACGATGGCAATCAAAGTTCGCTGGCCAGAATGACTCGTCGCCAGGCTGATACCCGCGGTATTCCGCTGGCGCTGCCGTTAATGGATTTAGACGATACACTCACTATTAACGGTTATGATGTGTGGGGATTGTTTCCTGAGCAATTGGTTAACGCAGCAAAACGCTACAATGTAGATTATGTTTTAGCGGCAAGATTATACCCCAATCGCACCCGCGAGCTTGTATATAAGCAGCCCGAACGCCCGGTTTCTACCCGCTTTGTGCCAGCACCGTTTAAAGTCCCTGCGCTGAGAATAAACGAATACGGTGAAGTCATTTTGCCGTTACTGGCAGAGTTGGATGCCATCCAGATGTCCTGGGTAGAAAAAGAATCGGCCAGTGGGCCGGTGTTCACCCAGGAAGAGTTTTCAACCGTTGCGGCACGCGCCAGAAAAGGCCGCTACTCGCTGGATTATCTTTACCTGGCGGCCAGCCAGGGGGCGTATCAGATTACCCATGACACCCTGATAGGCGATGAACCGGAAGCACTGCTGGCTACCTTTATTAATGATTACGCCAACTATCTTGGGCAGAATTTTGCGATCCTGCCCACCGATGGCGACAGAACCCAGGCATTTGAAATCTCGGTTGGCAATTTGTCGAGCTTGGCCGGCGTAGTGGCCGTACAAAATTATTTGCAGAATCTGAGTGTTACCGACAAAGTCATGCTGGTTAAACAGCAGGGCATGGTCAGTACTTTCAGGCTTAACCTGTTGGGGACCGAACAGGATCTGCGCTCGGTATTGTCGCTGGACAGTCAGTTGCAACCATTGACCGATGCATTTGGTCAGCCTCTTCAAGGCATGCATTACTTCTGGAGTCAGTAACCATGCAGCTGCCCTTACCGGTTACGCTTCCTGATGATGAGACCTTCGACAGCTTTATCCCTGGCGGTAATGACGAGGTGGTTTCATTGTTGAGCTGTGTCGCCAGTCATTCGCCTGACTGGCGAGGCGAGCCTGCATTGGCGTTACTGGATGCCGCTTCGATTCCGCTTATCAATCTGGTGGGCAGTTCCGGTCGGGGCAAGAGTCACTTGCTGTATGCCATGTGTCATCAATTGGCTGCCCGCGAAATCCCCCATGCTTATGTGAATTTTACCGATGTAGTGACCTTGTCACCGAAGCTACTTGAAGCCCTTGAACAGCTGCCGGTGATTTGTCTGGATAACCTCGAAGCTATTGCCGGCCATGCGGCGTGGGAAGAGGCGGTTTTCGACTTAATTAACCGGGTCAGTGAAACGCGCTTCGGAATGTTAATTGTTGCCGCCCAGTCGGGGCCAAACGCCAGTGACGTCAGGCTACCGGATCTGCGTTCACGTATCAGTGCCGGATTAACTTATCAGTTAGTATCGCTGAGCGATGAGCAGCGTGGCGAGGTGCTGAGTTCCCGGGCACAACAACGGGGATTATCGTTATCAGCGCAGGCGCTTCACTATCTACTGAATCACAGCCAGCGAGACCTGCCCAGTTTAATGGCGCTGCTCGACCGGCTCGACCAGCGCTCATTACAGGAACAAAAGAAAATCTCAGTTGCTCTGGTTAAACGAGAGCTGGCTGAAGATGCGGATCCTTCTGCTTCCTAGTACCTCAGGTGATTATCCCAGTGTCGTATTTGCAGAGCCGGGCGGTAGGGCTGCGCTGAATCGTCCACTCGCAATGGTGATAAACGCGGTGAACTGGTCAGTGATGCAAAATCAAACCACGAGGTATTCGCTCGCAGTTGGATCGTGGCCGGTAATTCAGCCTGGATCTGCGTTACATTCAGGTTAGGTAATACCCGCTCTACCGTGAACGCCGTTCTGGCCTGCAGCGTATCCTGATTGACCCGGTTACGCTGGCCCCAGGTGATAAGCGCATCGGGATTGTTATTGGTACCAATGACGCCCACATCGGCACTGACCCCCAGGCGATGTAGCATCATAAACCGCTCAAACAGCGTGGCATAATCTTCGCGCTCGGTGTAATAAGCATAAAACGCCGGTGCGATATCAGCGCTGAATTCATCGGCGGCTTCACTCGCCGTGTAATTACGCTGCGCGGTGGTAGCCGTTTCGCCGCCAAAGGAAACATCAGCCAGGGCATCCAGTACTGAGGAATTCAGTGGATATTGGTTGTAAAGCAGGGTAGAGCGCGGCGCATTGTTCTGGAAGAAACTCAATGGCGTTTGCGTGTCAGCGATGCTTGCCCAGGATGTCGGCGGAAAGAAATCGTTAGCGTGGGCCAGTTCGTGATACATCAGCCACGCCAAAGCGGCTTCCAGTTGTGCCAGATCACGGCTGTTACGGCTACTTTCAGCCAGAGACGCCTGTGGATAGTAATAGCTGTTGTCTTTAACGTAACGCCAGTAGATACCAAACTGCAAATCGTTACCAAAATCACTGCGGTAATCCGGCGCGGTGTTTAACGTATCCCGTTCTTCAGGTGTGCGCCAGAAGTTGCGCGCATCAAGATAAATAGCACCGGTGCGGACCCAGTAAAATGACGGGCGTACCTCGTAGGAAATCACTATAGCCGTCACCCCGCGCAGCAAGTTCAGCATGTCTTCTGATGTGGCAGAAATTTGCAGGAACTCAGCAAACCGGTCGCCCATCCACGGGTGTGACACCAACGTTTTATCTAAAATGGTTTCAATGGTGGGGTTATTGGTTTGCATGCCTATTAATGGCAAATCACTAAAGGTACAACTGTTAACCAGCTGATTGGTATAAACGCAGCGTGCCAGCCCCTCTGCCCATGGCGTATCAGCCCGGTACGGAATAAGGTCGGTAGTCAGGTACATATCGTTTTGTGTAAAGATACCATTGCTGCTGATCGTAGCATCGTTGATCCCCACTAACACGGTGTCACTGGCTGTGGTGCCATCATCAAAGGTCAGCGTTACCGCAAATTCCATGACCTGGTCTTCAGACACTTCCGGTGCGGCAAAAAATGCGCTTTGCAATGGTCCGCCGGTGCTGTCTTCCTGATATACAATCTCTTCGGCCTGGGGCCCGGCCAGTTGTTCCCACTGGGCATCGGTTATGATTTTGGCGGTGGGCGAGTCGACCCGTAAAGACACCCGGCCGCGCTCGGTTGCCATGTGGTCGAGACGAATATTGGCCTGATTCTCTGCACCGGAGGCTTCGGCGGTGAGGGTGAAGCTTAATGCGCGTTGCTCACCGGATGTCGTTGTAGCGGTAACGGTGAATTCATAGGTGCCAGTTGCCGGAATATCAAAGCCAACGGCCTGGGTATGGGCCGCCAGTAAATCAACGGCGGGGCCGCTGGTTTGCTGCCAGTCAATGGTGTCGAGAGTCTGGCTGTCGTTGCTTAGCACAACAAAGCCCACCGAGGCATCGACACTGGGATTCAGGTCGCCAAACAGGCGCAGGTTATCCACGGTGAGGGCCGGTGCAACTTCGGTGAATCCGGGTGCTGGAGTTCCTGGTGTGGGTGTTACGGTGCTGCCACCGTTATCGCCACCACCTCCACAACCACCTATCAGTAACGCAGCCGATAAGGCGGCCGCAGTGCGGGTGGCTAAGAACGCTTTGAAAACCTCTCGCATTCCTCTTTCATCTCCTCTTTTAGCTTTTTCAGCCCCAGGCCCAGTTCGCGCCCCCGTAAGCGGGCAAATACGCTGCAACCGGTAAACATACCGACTACCAGCACAACTTCCACTGCGGCCAGCCAACGTTCACTGTCGACGGCATAAAAGACAGTGAGTCCATGAAGTAAATAATATAAAGCAATAAAATTTGCCCAGGCATGGGTGTAAGGCTTTGCCTTAATGATGCCATGCAACGGCAATAATAAGGGTAAAACGTACAACAGAAAGATAAAGACCAGTGAATACTGCTCATCGGTTGTTAAAAAAAGTTGCCACAATGTGATCCAGGCCAGCAAACCAAGATGGCTGACCAGTGCCAGTAAACGAAAACGTTGGGTCTTTGCCGACATGGGGATCATACTGCTTTACCTTTTTCTGTGTTCATTGATATCAGTGTTCCGGCCAGCTTAGCCAGTCGTTTGCCCTGGGCGTGGCAAAGTTGCTTTTCGTCACTGCTTAACGTGGTGACATTGCTGGCGGCAAGGTGAGTTACGCCATAGGGCGTGCCGCCGGTTGCAGTGCTGTGTAAGGCCGGCTCAGAGTAGGGCAGACCTGCGATCACCATACCATGGTGAAGCAGCGGCAGCATCATCGACAGCAGGGTAGACTCCTGGCCACCATGCATACTGGATGTAGAGGTAAACACGCAAGCGGGTTTGTTGATCAGCGCACCGTTTAACCACAGTCCACTGGTTGAATCGAGAAAGTGTTTCACCGGCGCGGCCATATTACCAAAGCGGGTCGGGCTGCCAAGCGCCAGAGCGCTACAGTCTTTTAAATCATCAAGCGTTACGTATGGCGGACCGGCAGCCGGGTCGTCTGGTTGCTCGGCCTGCGGGTCGGATGAAATGGCGGGCACGGTGCGGATCCTGGCTGTTGCACCGCCGGCCTCCACGCCTACGCCAATTGCCCGCGCCAGCTGCTCAGTGGCACCGTGTCGGCTGTAATACAGGATCAGTACCGGCCCCATTATTAAAGGATGTCCAGTACGGATTCTGGCGGACGACCAATTCGGGCTTTATCGCCGTTAATGACCACCGGGCGCTCCAGCAGTTTCGGATACTGCACCATGGCGGCAAAGCGCTGTTGGTCAGTCACTCCCTCGGCGTTTAGTCCGGCTTCTTTATATTCAGACTCTTTAACCCGCATCATTTGCTTCACGTCACTTAAGCCCAGTTTAGCGAATAAGGCTTTAAGCTCGGTTTCAGTCAGCGGCTGCTTTAAATATTCGACCACGTCGGCTGCAATGCCATTTTCCTCGAGAAGTTTTAGGGTTTCGCGACTTTTTGAACAGCGTGGGTTATGCAGTATTTTTATTTCAGACATAGTGTTCTACTTATTTATTGTGTTGTTATGATAGCGCCAGATGTTTTACTTACGCTTATCAGGTTGAACAGATTGAAAATTGTCGCAGATTATAAACGAATAAAGCAACAACGTGGATCTTTCCGTGTTGTTCTGATGCTGCTTGCCGGGATTGTGGCGCTGGCAGGCGGCATTGCCTTCAGAGCTATGCAGCCGCTAACGGTGCACACGGTGCAAGGTCAGCCGTTTAGCTGGCAAAGTGAGCAATGGACGGTAGTAAATTTTTTTGCCGAGTGGTGTCTGCCCTGTTTACGGGAAATTCCCGAGCTTAACCAGGTATACAATGAACAGCAGTTCAGAGTGCTTGGTGTGAGTTTTGATGAACTCGACGACGAAGCGCTCAGCGCAGTGGTAACAAGACAAAACATTCGTTTTCCGGTAGTAGTCAGTAACGCCATGACGGATTTGCCGGTGTCGATGCCCATTGTATTGCCCACTACCTATATTATTTCGCCCGAAGGCGAGGTTGCGGTGACCCTGCGCGGAGAAATTACACAGGAAAAGCTGATTAGTGCTATTCAACAGGCTCAATCAGAACTGCTTTAGTTTTTCCTGTTCGTCTCTGAACTGTTGAATTCGCGCCCGGATGCGCTGTTTTTCAAGGTGATCGTCGCCCGTAAAGTTGTACGCGTGCTGAAGCTCATCAATAGCGTTGGGATAGGCACCATACAGCGCCAGTAATTCAGCCTTGCTTTGGTGCATCCCCTTATAAGACTTTTCGGCTTTATAGGCATTACTTAATAGCTGATAAGCCAGCTGATCGTGAGGATGTACCAGCAAATAATCGCGGATTAACTCAATGGCAGTTTCATGATCTTTATTGGCCATGTAAGCGTTGGCCAGGTTTAGTACCACTACGCTGTTGCGCGGTTTGTGTTGCAGCTCTTTTTGTAGCATCGCTATGGCTTCATCAGCCTGGCCCATTGCCAGCGCGATATCCGTAGCTAAATCGACATAAAACAGGTTGCCCGGCGTTCTGGCCAATAGCTGATCGTTTATCTGTTTGGCTTTTTGATTTTCTTCGTTGGCCAGATAGGCAATAGCCAGTCCGTACAGACCCGCATCGCGGATTGGGAACGTGTCATTCTCGACCACCGCTTTAAAGTGTTCCAGTGCATAATCCGGAGCAAACTGGTACCGGGCCAGCAAGCGCGCTTTAGCAAGATTAAACGACAGGCTAGGGTGGAGTCTTACATCCGGGTACCGCCGCATGCGGTTGCGGGCATCGGCAATCCGTTTTTCGGTTAAGGGGTGCGTTAACAAGCGCTCTGGCGGAAGCGACCTGGTGCGATATTCTTCGGCCATTTTACCAAAGAATGTGGATGCGGCTTTTGGATCGAAACCCGCCTGATACAAAATATCAATACCAATCCGATCAGCTTCCTGCTCGTTGGAACGGGTGTAATCAATATTGAGCTGGTGAGCGACAGCCGTGGAAGTCTGCATGGCGGCAATCCCGGCTTCCGGATTGGCCATGGCCAGCAAAATACTGCCTAACATCGAAGCTATCTGCAGCGGAGAGCTACGTTGCTGCGATAAGGCGCGACGAGCCAGATGGCGCTGGGTAACGTGGGTGACTTCGTGCGCCAGTACCGACGCTACTTCGCTTTCTGTGTCGGCGCGGGTAATTATACCAGAGTGCACGCCCACATGGCCGCCATAAAAGGCGAAAGCATTCATTGCGCTGTTATTGATAATAAAAAATTCGAAAGGGAACTTGGTGTTTTCGGCCTGAAGCACCAGCCGGTTGCCGAGATCCTGGATGTATTCGGTGAGCACCGGATCGTCAATGACCGGAGCCTGGCCGCGCATTTGCCGCATTATGGCGTCACCGACCAGCATTTCTTTATCCAGCGTAAGGACTTCTGATGCGACCACGCCAATGTCCGGCAGCGTATTTTTATCGCTACCGATAGACTGGCCAACAGAGGATACCGGCAACAACGCCGTAGCCATGCCCATTGACACACCCAGGATACCGGATCGAAAAAATTGTCTCATTTTCCCTCAAATAAAGCCTGATACTGCTATATATACGACAATCTGACGGCATTCAGTTCCCTGAATTTGGTAATATATTTCAGATTTCACCCTTACCATGCCATGGTGCAGTGAAGCCGAAGGGGCAACACTGCAATCGCGCTGATGGTCTGATCACACCATAAGGGGCGTCAGGGTGCAAGTTCTATGCGTTACAATTCAAGTGTTTGTCGGTATAGTAGCGCTCTCAATTGTAAAGTGCCGGTAGTTAGCTTTTTAGCCGGGCAGTGCAATCACTGCTGGCAGAAAATGCGTGAAGGAATTTTAAATGTTTAGTGTTTTTGGGCGCTGGTACAAACGCAAGTTTTCCGACCCTGATGCAGCCATGCTGCTTATACTTATTTTGATCAGTAGTGCCTTGCTATTGCTGTGGGGCGACATGCTGATGCCGGTTATTGTAGCCGCCGTGGTCGCCTATTTACTGGACTGGCCGGTCACTCAGTTAAACCGTATGGGCCTGGGGCGTTCTCCGGCAGTGGCCCTGGTGCTGCTGTGCTTTATTCTGGTCATGGTGTTACTGGCCATTGGTTTGGTACCGGTAGTCACCAAGCAGAGCGTGAGTCTGGCTCAGGAGTTGCCCACTATCTGGCAGAATGCGCAATCCTGGCTTTTGACCTTGCCGGATAAATACCCGGAATATGTGCAGTTTTCACATATCTACGAGATGATGGAAGGCGCTAACCAGCGGCTGGTTGATTTTGGTGAGCAGGCCTTATCGGCGTCAATTGGTTCAATTACCAGTGTGGCAGCGTTGTTGATTTATTTCATTCTGGTACCGCTGATGGTGTTTTTTATGCTTAAAGACAAGCAGTATTTCACCGACAGTATCTCCCGGATTCTGCCCAGAGAGCGTCGTCTGATCGCTCAGGTAGGAAATGAAATGAACGTGCAGATAGCCAACTACATCCGGGGCAAGGTCATCGAAATTATTATTGTTGGCGGGGTGTCCTGTGTAACCTTTGCCATTATGGACCTGCGGTATGCTTTATTACTCGGGGTACTGGTCGGGCTTTCGGTGCTGATACCTTATATCGGCGCCGCCGTGGTAACCATTCCTGTAGGGGTTGTGGCCATGTTCCAATGGGGAATTTCGCCCGAGTTCTGGTACCTGATGGTCGCTTACGGCATTATTCAGGCGCTGGACGGCAACCTGCTGGTACCTATTCTGTTTTCCGAAGCGGTTAGCCTGCATCCGCTGTATATCATTATTGCAGTGCTGTTCTTCGGTGGATTATGGGGCTTCTGGGGGGTCTTCTTTGCCATACCGCTGGCCACTCTGGTGAAAGCGGTGGTCACTGCCTGGTCGTCATCCCCGGAACACAAACCTACCGGCGATGAAGCCTGAATACGGATAAAACGGCCAGTCTGACTGGCCGTTGTTGTTTTGTAACCCTTTTTCTCTTTAAGTCACAACGCCTGGTTGAATAACGCCAGCGTTTGTTGCCAGGCTCGTTCAGCCTGCTTCTCGTTATAGACTCTGGAATCCGGTGGCGTCCAGCCGTGTAAAGTCTCTGCATAGACTTCAATATGAGCGGTGAGGCCTGCAGCCTGATACGCCTCTTTAAGCAGGGGCTGCATCTGTGGTGAACGTTCATTGTCATTCTCGGCAATGGCATGCAGTGCCAATGCATCAGACTGCGCGACTGTATGGTGGGGACTATCGGCCTTATCGGTTGCCAGACCACCGCCGTGGAAGCTGGCAATGGCCCCAATTCTGCCGGGCATGGCGGCTGCCGCAAACATCGTAAATGCGCCACTCATGCAGTAACCCATTAACGCCCCCTGGCGTTTTGCATCAACCGAAGATTGCTCATCAAGAAAGGCGAAGAATGCCTGGGCATCGCTTACCACGGCTTGTTGTGTGAGCTTTTCGCGCATGGGCGAAAGTGTTTGCCACGCTTCAGGTGAGGGAAATTCAACGCCTTTTGGCAGGGCGGCGCCGCTGGTATCCCGGTAAAAAGGATTCACCACCAATACCGCGTAGCCTTGTGCGGCGAGGCGTTGGCCCATTACATCAAAAGCCGCTCTGCGGCCTTTAATATCAGGCCACATGACAATGGCCGGATGCGTGCCGGTTTTAGGTGCCGTAAACAAACAGTCTGCCATGCCGTCAGGGGTTTTCACTGTCACTTCCTGATGCATAATACTTTCATCGGCTACTGCAAACTGCGGCATGACTGCGCTAAGGGTGCCCAATGCCAACAACTGATTAAACTGGCGTCGGTTAATCGTGCCGCCGTGCGCGGTAACGCGTTGTATATCCTGTTCGGTTGAATTGTCACACATGATATTTCCTCAAAAGGGGGGCTAAGGAAATAATACGCTGAAATGACGGGGAAAGTTTGTTTACTTGCGTGATTAAATGCTGGCAGGTCGGGCGACCCGCCAGGAGCCGGCGTTATTCGCCGTTATTCAGATAATTAAGGATGACCAGGTGGTGTTCTTTGGTTTTAAACTTATTAAAGACCTGTTCAACGTTGCCTTCTTCATCTATCAGGAAGGTAATACGATGGATGCCGTCGTATTCTTTACCCATAAACTTTTTAGGGCCCCATACGCCAAACGCATCGGCAACCGTATGATCTTCATCTGACAGCAGGGTAAAGTTCAGCTGTTCTTTTTCGATAAATTTAGGCAGACGTTTTACCGCGTCCGGACTAATACCCAGAACCACTACATTGTTCTGCTGTAGTTCGTTTTGAATATCACGCAGCCCCTGCGCCTGCACGGTGCAGCCTGGTGTCATGGCCTTAGGGTAAAAATAAACCAGTACCTTTTTACCTTTCAATGACTCAAGCGCAACCGGGTTACCGTCCTGATCGGGCAGGCTAAAAAGTGGCGCAGCGTCACCGGCAGTAAGTGTATTCATATTATTATCCCTTATGTTTATCAATAATGTTGGATGTCAGGTGAAGTACCTGACACAGCAAATTCAGGTTATAGCGAAACTCCGGCATGGCAACGTCGTCAGGGATATTTACCACCAACTTAAAGCGCATCATTTTGTGGCCGTTATCATCGTCCACACTGGTGGTCTGACGAAAGGCGCTGATAGAGACGTGCTGGTCGGCAAAAAAGCGGGTAATGGCCTGGATCTGCCCCGGATTATCCACACCATTAAATTCAACGTCGTAAAGGTGAGTCAGATTTTGTTTGGTGTGTTCGCGAGTACGTTTCAGAATCGACAACAGATCACGGCGCTGGCACATCTCAGGAATACTGAGTTCGACCCGCGTAATGGCGTTATGGGTGCCTTCGATGATCATCGTTAACGAGAATTCCTGACCATAAATAGCGTGTCTGCTGTCAAGAATATTGCAATCTGATTCGCTGACCAGGGTGGCAATATCGCTGAGAATACCCACCTGATCGGTACCTAAAATAACCGCGATTAACTGTTGTTTCATGGACCTGACTCGTATTAAGGGGCGCAGATTCTACCATAGCCGTGGCCAAAGTCGAACCGCCCGCAGGTCTGATTTCCCCCGGATATAAATTCAAGGATATCGGTAAACAGATTTAAATTAGGGGCTGTAAAATTAAAAACGGTCATTTTCTGGTAATAATATGCATTCGGGGCGTTCAAATGCTTGTTTTTAACCAGTACGGCAATTACCATGTGCGCTCGCAAAAAGTGGAGAGAATATGTTTACCGGTAGTTACGTTGCGCTTGTCACCCCAATGTTTGATGACGGCCAAATTGATTATCCTGCGCTGCGGGAATTGGTGGAGTTCCATATCCAACAGGGCACTCATGGTATTGTGTCGGTAGGCACTACCGGCGAGTCAGCCACACTGCCTTTTGATGAACATATTGAAGTGGTCAAACAAACGGTTGACGCTGCTGCAGGACGCACCAAAATCATTGCCGGGAGTGGTGCAAACTCCACGTCAGAGGCTATTTTTCTAAGCGAACAGATGGCCGGCCTGGGCATCGATGGCTTTTTAAGTGTTGTACCTTATTACAACAAGCCTCAGCAAAAAGGCATGATTGCCCATTTTGAAGCCGTAGCCGACGCCACCGATTTACCGGTACTGCTTTATAACGTGCCCGGGCGCACTGTGGCAGACATGCTGCCTGAAACGGTAGCTGAGCTGGCTAAACACCCTAAAATTGTTGGCCTGAAAGACGCCACCGGCGATATCGCCCGGTTAAAAGCCACCCAGGCTTTAGTTAACGATGACTTCGTTCTCCTTAGTGGTGATGATGGCACTTCATGTGAATTTTTATGTGAAGGCGGCCATGGCGTTATTTCGGTAACCGCCAATATTGTGCCTGCGGCCATTGCTCAAATGTGCGAAGCGGCCCTGGCCGGCGACAACGCCCGTTGTCGGGCGCTCAATGCCAGCATTGAAAAACTTCACTCAGCACTGTTTATTGAACCAAATCCGGTGATCCCGAAGTGGGCATTGTATAAAATGGGCATGATGAAAAGCCCCTTTTTACGCTTGCCGATGGTTTTACCGGAACTTGCGAGCCAAAAAAGCATCGAAGCGTTATTACATGAATACGCTTTAATTTCAGAATAAGAGATAACTATGAATAAAAAACTGGCTTTGGTCAGCGGTATTGCCAGCCTTGTTCTTACTGCTTGTGCTTCACAACAAGAACGCGTGACGGCCTCCGGGAGTTACGAATACTTAAAATCGACAGAGCGCACGCAGTTACAAGTGCCAACCGAACTTGATGCGCCGGAATTTACCAGCGACTATAATATTCCGGCTCTGCAACAGACTGCAGATACCACACTGGTAGGACGCAACCTCGAAGTAGTGCCTCCGGCGCTGGTGATCCCGCTGGTACAGGGCTCACACGTGGAAGAGGGCTCTAAAGGCGCAACGGTTCTGCTCGATCAGATTAGAGATTCAGAGACGCTGGATAAAACTATCTGGAATTCACTGATTGGTTACCTGGAAGAAAAAGGGATCAGCGTTGATAACTTCAGTCCTGAACAGGGTGAGCTGATCACCGGCTGGATGAACGTTGCCCCGGCCAGCACCGAAGAAGGTAATGGCGGCTGGTTTGACTGGTCGTCTGACGAAGGTGAAGTGACTGGTAAAGGTCGCTATAAGTTTGATGTTGAATTAAAACCTCATGGCCGCACAGCGCAGTTATCGGTTGCGTTACTGGATTACGAAAATGGCGATAAATCGATTGGCGATTTAAACGCCATGGAAAAACGCCGCGACGAAGTGATGGTGTTAAACCGTGTGATTGGCCACTACGAGTACCTTAACCAACTCGAAACCAATCGTCGTATCGCACAAATTCGTCAGGGTCTGGACATGGATATGGGCTTTGATGACGACGGTAACCCGGCGTTTGTGCTCGATGCGAACTACGATATTGCCTGGCCACGTATCCAACTGGTACTGCGTAAACTGGGCTTCAACGTAAAAGATTTAGATAAGTCGAACGGATTGATTTTTGTGCAGTATACTGATGAGCAGGTGAGTTGGTGGCGCGACCTGTTTTCATCCGACGATGCACAGTTGCTGGATTATGAAGACTATCGCCTGAAGGTGACAAAATTAGGCCCTAAAACGTCTATCACCTTTATGGATAATGAAAGCACACCATTTGATGCCAAACAGGTTGCTGATCTGTTCAAACCTTTTGAACAGGTAATGACTGAAGACGGCTTAGACATTTAATACGAGACCTATAATGGAAAAACGCGACGAGCTTTATCGCGGTAAAGCGAAAACTGTTTATCACACAGACGACAGTGACAAGTTAATTTTATTGTTTCGCAACGATACTTCGGCTTTCGATGGTGAAAAAATCGAACAGTTAGATCGTAAAGGCGAGGTCAATAATAAGTTTAACCACTTTATCATGACCAAGCTGGAACAAGCCGGTATTGCTACGCAGGTAGAATCACTGCTTTCGGACACCGAATCACTGGTGAAAAAGCTGGATATGATCCCGGTTGAGTGTGTGGTTCGAAACGTAGCGGCGGGCTCTCTGGTTCGTCGTCTGGGCGTCGAAGAAGGCAAGCTGCTAAATCCACCGGTGTTCGAATTCTTCCTTAAGAATGACGCGCTGCATGACCCAATGGTGAATGATTACCATATTGAATCATTTGGTTGGGCCACTGCCGCTCAGGTAGCCCGCATGAAAGAGCTGACATTCGCCGTAAACGATGTACTCAAAGCATTGTTCGACCAGGGCGGTATGATTTTAGTGGATTATAAGCTGGAATTTGGTGTGGACAGCGCCGGTAATATTGTTCTGGGTGATGAGTTTACGCCAGACGGTTGCCGTTTGTGGGATAAAGAAACCCGCAAAAAGATGGACAAAGACCGTTTCCGCCAGGGCCTGGGCTCAGTGGTAGAAACCTACATTGAAGTAGCTGACCGTTTGGGTTTAAAACTTTAATTGCCACATTTTGAAGAATACCCGCCATTGAGCGGGTATTTTTTTGCCTGTCATACGGTCTGGTATTTAGCGCTATCAGTAATGAATAGGCGCTAAGTGGTATTGAATTTAGTAAACCGTATGTAACACTATTTAAAACGATTAGCGGGACACCCTATGTCACTCATAAAACTGGTTTTGTTGGCATGCTTAGCCATGACGGCTTTTGCGGCTAACTCGTTGCTGTGCCGGATGGCGCTGGTAGAAACCGATATCGACCCGGCATCCTTTACCTTCTGGCGATTAACCAGTGGCGCCCTGATGTTAACCCTTTTAGTGGTTATGCGTAACCAAAAACCGCTACAAGAAGGCAATATGGCTTCGGCTATAGCGCTGTTTGTTTATGCTGCCGGCTTTTCGTTTGCCTATATCAGCATGACCACAGGAGCCGGCGCTTTGCTGCTCTTCGGTGCGGTGCAGGTGACTATGATCAGTTGGGGGTTGTTTAAAGGCGAAAGGATGAGTGCACTGCAGTGGGGCGGATTTCTGCTCGCCCTGGTTGGCCTGGTCCTGCTCCTGCTGCCTAACGCGGCAGTACCACAGCTTTCCAGCGCGCTGATGATGCTGGCGGCAGGCATAGCCTGGGGCATTTACTCGTTAAGAGGGAAAGGCGCTAAACTTCCTATTGAGGCCACCGCGGGTAACTTTATCCGCGCCACGCCGTTGGCGTTGGTATTACTGGTGATATTCTGGCCGGGCGGGGAGTTTCATGCTGAGGGCATGGCTTATGCGATTGCCTCTGGTGCCATTGCCTCGGCGTTAGGTTATGCCTTGTGGTATAGCATTCTTGCACACATACCAGCAGTTAAAGCCGCTACCTTACAACTATCCGTACCCGTTCTGGCGGTATTTGCCGGGTGGTTGTTCCTGGATGAAACGGTCACTCTGAGGATTATCTTAAGTTCACTGGCCGTTCTTGGCGGTGTGGCCATGGTGATTTGGGTGAAAAAAATCGCTGCGTAAGCGGCGTTTTTCATGCCGAATTATGTTCTTTCTCAACCTTAAACTGTCGATTCATGCCGAAAACACCCGTGCCGCACAATCACAAATAAGAGATACAGACTACGCCAGCGAAACGGCCAGTCTGGCAAGAAATCAAATCATCCAGCAAGCCAGTCAGTCGATACTCAGTCAGGCCAACCAGCGGCCCCAAATCGCCTTAACCTTACTAAACAGTTAAAAACCCAGTTTTATCTTTAAATGGTTAAGTGGCTTGCAGCAGCAGGGCAGGATCTCATCATCATCAATAAAGGCGAGGGGATCGGTAGTGTATTCCACTTCGCCTTCCAACAGGGTGGTGCGACAGGCACCACAAAACCCTTCGCGGCAATGGTATTGCACGTCAATCTGTTGAGATTCAAGGCTTTCCAGCAGCGTTTTATCGGGTGATGCGGTCACCGTTACCGTATCGAGGATATCGATACGGTAGGTGTTGTCGCGGTCGGTCATGCCTGCTATTTATAATTCGAAATCGGCAAAGTCGTCTTCGCTAACAGCAGAGTCAATCTGACCTACCAGGTAAGAACTGATCTCAGATTCTTGTGGTGCTACCTGCACGTTGTCAGAGATCAGGTAGTTGTTCATCCATGGCAGCGGGTTAGAGGTTACGTCATAGGGCTGACCCATGCCGATAACGGCCATTCGCTGGTTCGCGATGTATTCTACATACTGACACAGAATTTCTTTGTTCAGGCCGATCATAGAGCCATGCTGGAACAGGTACTCTGCCCACTGCTTCTCTTGTTCGACAGCCTTCATAAAGATGGCTTTGGCTTCTTCAGCGCATTCTTCTGCTATCTCTGCCATTTCCGGGTCATCCTTGCCTTTAGCCCACAGATTCAGAATGTGTTGGGTAGAGGTAAGATGCAGATTTTCATCACGGGCAATCAGGCGGATGATCTTGGAGTTACCTTCCATCAGTTCACGCTCTGCAAAGGCAAAGGTACAAGCAAATGAAACATAAAACCGAATGGCTTCCAGTGCGTTAACCGAGTTCATGCACAGGTAGAGCTTTTTCTTTAGCTCGCGCATGTTAACCGGGTAAGGTTCGCCATCGTTGGTGTACATGCCTTCCCCCTGGGTTTGCCAGAGTTGTGTGGCGTAAATCAGGTCATCATAATACTTGGAGATATCGGTAGCGCGACGTTTAATCTCATCGTTAACCACAATATCTTCAAAAATACTGCTCGGATCGGTAAACAGGTTACGCAGAATGTGCGTGTAAGAACGGGAGTGGATGGTTTCAAAGAACGACCATGTCTCTACCCAGGTTTCCAGTTCCGGTAACGAGATAATCGGCAAAAAAGCGATATTCGGGCTACGGCCCTGAACCGAATCAAGCAATGTCTGATATTTCAGGTTGGAGATGAAAATGTGCTTTTCGGGCTCGGTCAGCTTTTGAAAGTCGACCCGATCACGGGTGACATCCACTTCTTCCGGACGCCAGAAAAAGCTAATTTGCTTTTCGATGAGCTTTTCAAATATTGAATGTTTTTGTTGGTCGTAACGGGCGACGTTAACCGGATTACCAAAAAACATCGGCTCGTCGAGCTGATTCACATTTTGCTGATTAAACGTGGTGTATTTCATATTTTATTATCACTTCACTAGCGCAATAAGAAGCCCGGCTAACGCCGGGCAAATGAACAAATGTTATATTTTACAAGCACCGCCGGCACAATCGTCGTCTTCTTCTATCACGACTTCCTGAGCGGCTGGTTTTGCTGCGGCGGCGGTAGTTGTTTCCACCGGCGCATCGGCAGCACCATCACGGGTGTTGTGGTAATACAGTGTTTTAACGCCCAGTTTATAAGCCGTAAGCAGGTCTTTAAGCAACAGGCGCATAGGCACCTTGCTGTTCTCATACTTAGACGGGTTATAGCTGGTGTTAGCCGAAATGGTCTGGTCGACAAATTTTTGCATAATACCGCACAATTGCAGGTAACCATCGTTAGACGGGATATCCCACAGTAGTTCGTATTGATCTTTTAAGCGCTCATACTCAGGAACAACCTGTTTAAGCACACCGTCTTTACTCGATTTAACGCTAATGTGGCCGCGTGGCGGTTCAATACCGTTGGTCGCGTTAGAAATCTGAGAAGAGGTCTCCGATGGCATCAGTGCCGACAGGGTAGAGTTACGTAAGCCGTGTTCTACGATGTCTTTGCGCAGTCCTTCCCAGTCGAGATGCAGAGGTTCGTTACATACGGCATCGAGATCTTTCTTGTAAGTGTCGATTGGCAGAACACCCTGCGAATAGGTGGTTTCATTAAACTTAGGACATGCGCCTTTTTCTTTCGCCAGATTGTTCGACGCTTTGAGCAGGTGATACTGCATGGCTTCGAAGGTTTTGTGTACCAGGCTGTTAGCACTGAAGTCTGAATACTTAACGCCATTTTTGGCCAGGTAGTAAGCAAAGTTAATCACACCAATACCCAGCGTACGACGATTCATCGTGGCATTGTAAGCTGCCGGTACCGGGTAGTCCTGATAATCTAACAGGCTGTCCAGGGCACGAACGGCTAAATCTGATAACTCTTCAAATTCATCCAGCGACTTGATAGCGCCTAAGTTAAAGGCCGACAAAGTACAGAGCGCGATTTCGCCGTTTTCATCGTTAACATGTTCAAGTGGTTTGGTTGGCAGCGCAATTTCCAGACACAGGTTGCTTTGACGTACCGGCGCAACGGTAGGATCAAACGGACTGTGCGTATTACAGTGATCAACATTTTGCAGGTAAATACGGCCAGTGCTGGCGCGTTCCTGCATAAACAAACCAAACAGTTCCATGGCTTTAATGCGTTTCTTGCGGATTGACTCGTCCTGCTCGTACTTAATGTACAGCTCTTCAAACTTAGGCTGGTCGGCAAAAAAGGCATCGTACAGGCCCGGTACATCGGATGGGCTGAACAACGTGATGTAATCGTCTTTCATCATGCGCTGATACATCAGCTTGTTAAACTGTACGCCGTAGTCGAGATGACGTACGCGGTTTTCTTCTACACCACGGTTATTTTTCAGTACCAGCAGTGATTCAATTTCCAGATGCCATAACGGGTAAAACAACGTTGCTGCGCCGCCACGAACACCGCCCTGAGAACAGCTTTTAACCGCTGTCTGGAAGTATTTGTAAAACGGGATACAACCGGTGTGGAAGGCTTCACCACCGCGAATAGGGCTGCCCAATGCGCGAATTCGGCCGGCGTTAACACCGATACCGGCACGCTGGCTCACGTATTTAACAATGGCACTGGCGGTGGCATTAATAGAATCCAGGCTGTCGCCGGTTTCAATCAATACACAAGAGCTGAACTGACGGGTAGGGGTACGTACGCCCGACATAATAGGCGTTGGCAGAGACAGCTTGAATGTAGAGGTGGCATCGTAAAAACGACGTACGTACTGCAAACGGGTCTCTTTTGGATAGTTTGCGAATAAACAGGCCGCGACCAAAATATAGAGGAACTGGGCGCTTTCGTAGATTTCACCACTAACCCGGTTTTGCACCAGGTATTTACCTTCCAGCTGTTTAACGGCCGCATAGCTGAAATTCATGTCACGCCAGTGATCGATGTAACTATCCAGCTCGGCAAATTCTTCTGGCGTATAATCTTCCAGTAAGTGCGTATCGTACTTACCCATGTCGACCATACGGGCAACATGATTGAATAACTTGGGTGGCTCAAATTCACCAAACGCTTTTTTGCGTAAATGGAAAATGGCCAGGCGCGCCGCCAGATACTGGTAATCCGGCGCTTCAGTTGAGATCAGGTCTGCTGCTGATTTAATGAGAGTTTCATGGATCTCGGCGGTTTTGATACCGTCGTAAAACTGAATGTGGGCTTTAATTTCTACCTGTGATACCGAGACATTATTGAGTCCCTTGGCTGCCCAGGTAATGACTTTGTGAATTTTATCGAGATCAATGGGCTCTTTTTCACCATTGCGTTTGGTGACTGATAAATTGTTATTCATTTTAGTGGCCGTTTGTCAGTTAGCGCTTTTCGCGGGGCAAGCTTGCACTGCCCAATATGTTTTAAATTATAAATTTCGAAGGGATCCATCGGCGATCGCTTCGATCCGTGAATGTTTAATCCGCCTGAGAAATACCTGTATCAGTCGGTTTTTTAAACAAGACTGCTATCGGATAAACACAAGATAGTGAGGTTTTGACTTTAATGCAACCCAATATCTGGTGCTTAATTCAGCGATCAAATCTTCTCTGTAAAAAGGTTAGTATTGACTAACCTTTGACGTTTGAACGAAGCAAGATCTGGACGAATGCAAGCACTTTAGATTTTTTTTACGATCGCTTAAAACAATTTAATCCGAATATTTAATTTTTATAAAATTGCGATATATAGTGCTTAGAATAATTTATTGGCACTATATATTGTGTGATGTTCATTTTTCACATTGCAAAATATAATTGACGTCAACGTTCCGATCCGATAATACGAATGCCTGATTAAAGGGATCAAAATGTAAGCCGGTGGCAGAGCGCGTAAACAAGCCAGTCTGATCGGCCATCTTCATTAATTCAGACGGTTTGAGGAAACGCTGATACTGATGTGTCCCTTTAGGCACCCACTGCAATACATACTCGGCTGCGACTATGCCCATCAGGTAAGATTTGAGATTACGGTTTAACGTCGAAAAGAACACCTTACCGCCGGGCTTTACCAATGTTGCACAGGCCCGGATAACCGAACTCGGGTCGGGCACGTGCTCGAGCATTTCCATACAGGTTACCACGTCGAAAGATTCTGGTTGTTCCAGCGCCAGGTCTTCAACACTTACACAGCGATAATCCACTTTCACGCCGCTTTCCAGGCTATGCAACTGGGCGATTTCCAGTGAAGCACTGGCCATATCGATACCGGTTACTTCCGCGCCTCTTGCAGCCAGCGATTCGGCCAGAATACCGCCACCGCAACCGACATCCAGAATGTGTTTGCCAAATAGGCCGTCACTTCTTTCCTCTATATAGGAGAGTCGTAAAGGGTTGATGGCATGTAAAGGCTTAAACTGGCCTTGTGGGTCCCACCAGTGGGCGGCGATTTCAGAAAACTTATCGATTTCCGTTTGATCTACATTTTGCTGTGTTTGTGTCATGAGTGTGAGATTTCATCTTACCTGAAGTTCAATATCCGTTTTACATTACCGCAAATCGGTAATCTGCACATGGCTTATTTGCCGCCCGGGATAGCAATCGCGCAAAAAATAAACGCTTGGCGGATAAGTGGTCGTAAGGATGCATTAATCACTACATAAATGCTGATTTGGGTGATAAACTCATTGGTTAATTAGAAGACCCCCAATGCGTGATCCAAGGGGATCCCGACGCAGGATCGTCAGGAACTATCAGGATTACGACAAACTTATAATAAGGGACCAAGCAGTTTATGACTGATAACGCCAAAGAAATTCTCCCCGTTAATATTGAGGAAGAGCTCAAAACGTCGTATCTGGATTATGCGATGAGCGTTATCGTTGGGCGCGCACTGCCTGACGTACGTGATGGCCTGAAACCAGTACACCGCCGTGTACTGTTTGCCATGAATGAGTTGAAGAATGACTTTAACAAACCTTATAAAAAGTCTGCCCGTGTGGTGGGAGACGTCATCGGTAAATATCACCCCCATGGTGATTCAGCGGTGTACGACACCATTGTACGTATGGCGCAGCCATTTTCTTTACGTTACATGCTGGTCGATGGTCAGGGTAACTTTGGTTCGGTAGATGGCGACTCCGCCGCCGCTATGCGTTATACCGAAGTTCGGATGGCAAAAATTGCTCACGAACTGCTTGCCGATCTGGATAAAGAAACCGTTGATTTTGTACCTAACTATGATGGTACAGAACATATTCCGGATGTATTACCAACAAAAATCCCCAATCTGTTGGTCAACGGGTCTTCTGGTATTGCGGTTGGTATGGCTACTAACATACCCCCACACAATCTCACCGAAATTGTTAACGGCTGTATCGCTTTAATTGATGAGCCGTCACTGGATGTTGACCAGCTAATGGAATACATTCCGGGTCCGGACTTTCCAACCGCGGCATTAATCAGTGGTCGTAAAGGCATTGTTGATGCTTACCGGACTGGTCGCGGTAAAATCTACATGCGCGCCCGCGCTGAGATTGAAACCGAAGACAATGGTAAAGAAACCATTATCGTTACCGAAATTCCTTACCAGGTAAACAAAGCCCGCTTAATCGAAAAGATTGCCGAGCTGGTAAAAGAAAAACGTATCGAAGGTGTTTCTGCTCTGCGCGATGAGTCGGATAAAGACGGTATGCGCATTGTTGTTGAAGTGAAACGCAATGAATCAGCAGAAGTGCTGCTTAACCACCTGTATGCCAATACACAAATGCAAACCGTGTTTGGTATTAATATGGTGGCACTGGATAACAATCAGCCGAAGGTCTTTAACCTTAAAGAAATTCTGCAGGCGTTTGTATTACACCGCCGTGAAGTGGTTACCCGTCGTACGGTTTACGAATTACGTAAAGCCCGTGACCGCGCCCATATCCTTGAAGGTCTGGCGATTGCACTGGTTAACATCGATCCGGTGATCGAATTAATTAAAGCGTCGCCCAGTCCGTCAGAAGCTAAACAGGCATTAGTAGGTTCCGGTTGGGAACTCGGCGACGTGGCAGAAATGCTGCAACGTGCTGGTAATGATGCGGCACGTCCAGACTGGCTGGAGCCGGAGTTTGGTATCCGTGATGGTAAATACTATCTGACCGAACAACAGGCACAGGCCATTCTTGATCTGCGTTTACACAAGCTGACTGGTCTTGAGCACGAAAAAATCCTCGACGAATACAAGCAACTGCTTGAGCTGATTGCTGAGTTACTGCACATTCTGGGTAGCCCGGAACGTCTGATGGAAGTTATTCGTGAAGAACTGGAAAAAGTGCGTGATGAGTTCGGCGATGAGCGTCGTACCGAAATTACCGCTGCCAGCCACGACATAGACCTGGAAGACCTGATTGAACGTGAAGAAGTGGTGGTTACCCTTTCTCACGAAGGCTACGTGAAATATCAGAAACTGTCTGAGTATGAAGCCCAGCGCCGCGGTGGCCGTGGTAAGTCGGCAACGAAGATGAAGGATGAAGACTTCATCGACAAGCTGCTGGTTGCCAATACTCACGATCATATTTTATGTTTCTCTACCCGTGGCCGCTTGTACTGGCTGAAAGTGTATCAGCTGCCACTGGCCAGCCGTAACGCCCGTGGTCGTCCGATTGTTAACATTCTGCCATTGGAAGAAGACGAACGTATTACCGCTATCCTGCCAATCAAAGAGTTTGAAGAAGACAAGTTCGTGTTGATGGCAACGGCAGCCGGTGTGGTTAAGAAAACCAGCCTGACAATGTATTCACGTCCTCGTTCTAACGGTATTATTGCAGTTAACCTGAATGACGGTGATGAGCTGATCGGCGTAGCGATTACGCACGGTGATGATGACATCATGTTGTTCTCAGACGCTGGTAAAGTAGTGCGCTTCAACGAGAAGCAACGCGACGCAGAAACCGGTGCAGTGAAGCTTGATCCGGAAACCGGCGAAGAGCTGCTGGCACTGCGTCCAATGGGCCGTACTGCAACAGGTGTTCGTGGTATTAAGATGCCAGATGGCCAGAAAGTTGTTTCGCTAATCGTGCCACGTGGTGACGGTGCGGTACTGACTGCCACCGAAAACGGTTACGGTAAACGTACACCGCTGGATGATTACCCGGCTAAGAGTCGTGCAACCCAGGGCGTTGTGTCAATCAAGGTATCGGATCGCAACGGTAAAGTGGTAGGGGCGGTTCAGGTTGATGAAAACGATGAAATCATGCTGATCAGTAACGCCGGCACGCTGGTAAGAACCCGGGTGAGCGAAGTCTCTACCGTTGGGCGAAATACCCAGGGCGTGAGATTGATCCGTACGGGTGAAAATGAGCAGTTAGTTGCCCTGCAGCGAATCGAAGAAATCGAAGAGGCTGATTTAATCGAAGCCGAAGGTGACGAGGCTGAGGCCGTCGACACCAACGCCGCGCAAGACGGCGCAGATGAGTCAACGACAGACGAATAATCCTGCGATAAAGGATACAACAAGCATCGCAAGCGGCTCTTATTGCCGCTTGTTTTTTAGTGTATGAAAGCATTTATTCATCAGTACCCCAATAGTGCTGTAAAACAATAAGTGCTTCCTGACAGTATTTAAGAAGCTCATGAAAAACGTATTCAATTTTAGTGCTGGCCCGGCCATGCTGCCTCCTGCAGTGATGGCACAGGCACAACAGGAATTTATTAACTGGCGGGACAGTGGCTGCTCGGTGATGGAAGTCAGCCACCGCGGCGCGGACTTTATCGAAATCGCCGCGACGGCTGAACAGGATTTGCGAGATCTGCTCAACGTACCGGAAAACTATAAGGTCTTGTTCCTGCAAGGTGGTGGGCGCGGTCAGTTTGCTGCGGTACCCCTTAACATTTCAACGCAGGACGATACCTCGTTACATCTGGTCAGTGGCTCCTGGTCTAAAGGCGCAGTGGCCGAAGCGGCCAAATACAATAATGCCAAAGTAATTGGTGAAGTGGTTGATCATAATGGCTATCAGTTTATGCCTCAACCGGCGTTAGCTGACATTGACCAAAGTGCTGCTTACCTTCATTTCTGCCCCAATGAAACGGTAGATGGGATCGCCTACAACTGGCTACCTGAAGCGGGCGATGTTCCCCTGGTGGCAGATATGTCATCGAACATTCTGTCGGCGCCGATTGACGTCAGCAAATACGGTATTATTTATGCCGGTGCACAGAAAAATATTGGGCCTTCAGGCTTGTCTGTGGTTATTGTACGCGACGATTTGGTGGGTAAAGCGCGTCAGAGCACCCCTTCAATTTTCGATTATGAGCTGATGGCCAACAATGACTCCATGTATAACACGCCGCCCACGTTTTCGTGGTATCTGGCCGGGCTGGTGTTTAAATGGTTAAAAGCCCAGGGCGGGGTAGAGGCCATGGCGAGTCTGAATCAACACAAAGCAGACACACTGTATAAAGCGATTGATGATTCATCGTTTTACCGCAATAACGTGCATCCGGGCAACCGTTCTATTATGAATGTACCTTTTCATTTAGCCGATCCGGCGCTGGATAAAGTGTTCCTGGAAAAATCCAAACAAGCGGGTTTACTGGCACTCAAAGGTCATCGCTCGGTAGGCGGAATGCGCGCCAGCATTTATAACGCAATGTCTATCGACGGCGTAGAAGCCCTGGTGAGCTTTATGAAAGACTTCGAGGAGCATCACGCATGAGTGCAGAGCAGTTAACGTTACAGCCGGTCAACAAAATCGACGGTACCGTCAATGTGCCAGGCTCAAAGAGTTTGTCTAATCGGGCGTTACTCCTGGCAGCTCTGGCAGAGGGCGAAACCCGACTGACTAACTTATTAGACAGTGATGACATCCGTCATATGCTCGATGCGCTTAAATTGCTTGGCGTAGAGTACAGCTTAAGCACCGATAAAACCGAATGTAAAGTAACCGGTTTAGGCGGTGCGTTTAACGTAGCAGAACCGTTGAGCCTGTTTTTGGGTAATGCGGGTACCGCTATGCGCCCTCTGTGTGCTGCACTTGCGGCGTCTGATGTCACCGTTGAATTAACCGGTGAGCCACGCATGGAAGAACGTCCCATTGGTGATTTGGTTGATGCCTTACAGGAAGCCGGAGCGGATATTCAGTATCTGAAAAACGCCGGCTACCCACCGCTTAAAATCAATGGCAGCCAGTTAAAAGGCGGGGCACTTTCGGTAGATGGCAGCGTGTCGAGCCAGTTTTTGACTGCCTTGTTAATGGCGGCGCCATTATTTGCTGAAGACACCACCATTTCCATTAAAGGTGAGCTGGTCTCCAAACCTTATATCGATATTACCCTCGATACCATGGCCAAATTTGGGGTATCCGTTGAAAATCAGGCTTATCAGCATTTTGTGATCAAAGCAGGACAGCACTATATAGCACCGGAAACCTTTATGGTGGAAGGCGATGCTTCCTCGGCGTCTTATTTCCTGGCAGCCGGTGCTATTAAAGGTGGTACCGTAAAAGTCACCGGGATTGGCAAACAAAGTATTCAGGGCGATATTCGTTTTGCCGATGTGCTGGAAGCCATGGGCGCAAAGGTAGAATGGTTTGATGATTGCATTGTGATTCATGGCGCGCCGCTTAAAGGTGTGGACATGGATATGAACCACATCCCGGATGCGGCCATGACAATTGCCACCACGGCCTTGTTTGCGGAAGGTGAAACCTGCATTCGTAACATTTATAACTGGCGGGTAAAAGAAACCGACCGGTTATTTGCAATGGCTACTGAGCTGCGTAAACTGGGTGTGGAAGTAGAGGAAGGGCACGATTATATTCGGGTAACACCGCCAGCTTCGCTGCAACATGCCGCTATTGACACTTATAACGATCACCGCATTGCGATGTGTTTTTCACTGGTATCACTCAGTGACACGCCGGTTACCATTAACGATCCGGGTTGTACTGCTAAAACTTTCCCCGATTATTTCACCCGTTTTGCCACAATCTGTCATCGATAAGACAGATTTCAGATCTACTATCAATTGCGCTGGTCGGCAGGCCAGCGCGCATTGACTACAAACTTAGGTATTATCCCCGGGGATTTATTGACGTGTATCATTGCCTATTTGGCTTACACGGGTATAATTGCCGCCGTTTTCGAGTTCTTATTAACATTTTATTAAATAACTGGAGCAGGTATGCATCCAATACCCGTAGTAACGGTAGATGGTCCGAGTGGCGCAGGGAAAGGCACACTTAGCGCATTGATCGCTGAACAACTGGGTTGGCACCTTTTAGACAGTGGCGCAATTTATCGTGTTTTAGCCGTAGCCGCTATGCACCACGATCTACCCGTAGACGACGAAAGTTCAATAGTCCCGCTGGCCTCTGGTCTTGACGTAAGTTTTGAGACCGACAACGAACAGCGCCGCGTGGTACTTGAAGGTGAAGATGTCACCGATGATATTCGCACTGAAGAAGTCGGCGCAGCCGCTTCACAGATTGCCTCGCTGGCCCGCGTGCGTGAAGCATTATTACGCCGTCAGCGTGCGTTTCAACAAACGCCAGGACTGATTGCCGATGGTCGCGATATGGGCACGGTGGTGTTCCCTGATGCCAATGTAAAATTATTCCTGACCGCCAGCGCTGAAGCCCGCGCCGAGCGTCGCTATAATCAGTTGAAAGATAAAGGTCTGGATGTTAACATTGCGCGCCTTTTAACCGATATCAAAGCCCGGGATGATCGCGATGCGAATCGTTCCATAGCGCCATTGGTACCGGCAGAAGACGCTGTAGTGATCGACTCAACAGATTTGGATATTACCCAAGTCTTTGAAAGTGCAATGGAAATTATTAATTCCAGGCTGTAAAGCCAGGGTTGTTTTGACCATCGCAATCGTTGTCACAGGAGGTGACGACTTTGTTTAATAACCCCACGTTATCCGGATAGAAATGTGGATGTCAACTTAAATTATTTACTGAATCATATGACTGAAAATTTTGCACAACTTTTTGAAGAGAGCTTACAAGAACTGGAAACTCGTCCTGGTTCAATTGTAAAGGGTACCGTAGTTTCAATTGATAAAGACATCGTTCTTGTTGACGCAGGTCTCAAATCAGAAAGTGCTATCCCAGCTGAACAATTTAAAAATGCCGAAGGCGAATTAGAAATCGCAATAGGTGACGAAGTCGACGTAGCGTTAGACGCAGTAGAAGACGGCTTTGGTGAAACTATCCTGTCTCGTGAAAAAGCTAAGCGTCACGAAGCGTGGGTTGAGCTGGAAAAAGCTTACGATGATAAAGCCACTATTAAAGGCGTTATCAATGGTAAGGTTAAAGGCGGTTTCACTGTTGAAGTAAACAGTGTTCGCGCATTCCTGCCAGGTTCACTGGTTGACGTACGCCCTGTACGTGACACCACTCACCTGGAAGGCAAAGAGCTTGAATTCAAAGTAATCAAGTTAGACGCTAAGCGTAACAACGTTGTTGTTTCTCGTCGTGCTGTTATCGAAGCAGAAAGCAGTGCAGAGCGTGAAACTCTTCTGGCTAACCTGGAAGAAGGTCACGAAGTTAAAGGTATCGTTAAGAACCTGACAGACTACGGTGCGTTCGTAGATCTGGGCGGTGTTGACGGCCTGCTGCACATCACTGACATGGCTTGGAAACGCGTTAAGCACCCAAGTGAAATCGTAAATGTTGGTGACGAAATCAACGTTAAAGTGCTTAAGTTCGACAAAGAAAAGCAACGTGTATCTCTGGGCATGAAGCAAATGGGCAACGATCCATGGCAAGAAATTGCTCAACGTTACCCAGAAGGCACTAAGATCACTGGCCAGGTTACTAACCTGACTGACTACGGTTGTTTCGTAGAGATCGAAGACGGTGTTGAAGGTCTGGTTCACGTTTCTGAAATGGATTGGACTAACAAGAACATCCACCCATCTAAGGTTGTTAACCTGGGCGATTCTGTTGAAGTTATGGTACTGGAAATTGACGAAGAACGTCGTCGTATTTCTCTTGGCCTTAAGCAGTGCATCGACAACCCTTGGGAAACTTTCGCTAAGTCACACGAAAAAGGTGACAAAGTGTCTGGTAAGATCAAGTCAATCACTGACTTTGGTATTTTTATCGGCCTTGACGGCGGCATCGATGGTCTGGTTCACCTGTCTGACATTTCATGGAACAAGTCTGGTGAAGACGCGGTTCGTGATTATAAGAAAGGCGACGAAATCTCAGCGGTTGTACTGCAAGTCGACCCAGAGCGTGAGCGTATTTCTTTAGGCGTTAAGCAAATCGAAGAAGATCCTTTCAACAAGTATCTGACAGATACCAAGAAAGGTGCTATCGTTAACGGTACAGTTACAGCAGTTGATGCCAAAGGCGTTACTGTAAACCTGGCTGAAGAAGTTGACGGTTACATTCGTGTAGCTGACCTTTCTCGCGACCGTATCGAAGATGCGTCTGAAGTGGCTAACGTTGGCGACAGCATCGAAGCGAAGTACACCGGTGTAGACCGTAAGAACCGCATCGTAAACCTGTCTGTTAAAGCGAAAGACCAGGCTGACGAGAAAGAAGCAATCGACAAAGTGAACCAGCAAGATGATGGTGGTTTTGCTAACGCGATGGCTGAAGCTTTCAAAGCAGCAAAAGGCGAATAAGCTTTTTGATACATCAGGTATACGGTGAATGCCGTATACCTGTTGATGTAGCTGTTTGATGGATTGAATGACAAAGAGGTTTACACATGACCAAGTCTGAATTAATTGAGCGGCTCGCTGATCAGGCACGCCACATCCCGGCAAAAGAATTAGAAACCGCTATCAAAGAAATGTTGGAACAAATGGCGCAAACCTTACAAAAAGGGGATCGCATCGAAATCCGCGGATTTGGTAGTTTTTCTTTGCATTACCGCGCACCACGCGTGGGGCGTAATCCTAAAACAGGTGAAACGGTTGAGCTGGACGGTAAATACGTTCCTCACTTTAAACCTGGTAAAGAATTACGTGACCGGGTGAATGAGTCTATCGCTTGATTATTATCTGAACGGATAGAAATAAAAAGCACTGTTATCAGTGCTTTTTTTGTATGTGCATGCTGTAACCCCAGCAACATTTTGTTATCCTGATTTTAATTTCTTTATTTAGGATCACGCTCTTGAAAGGCTTAGCATTTTTACTTTGCATTATTGCGATTCTGGTACTGGCGATTGCCGTTGGTTCTCAAAATGATGCTGTAATTTCAGTAAATTACCTGATTGCTAAGGCTAATATGACCGTTGCTACGCTAATTGCCATCGCACTGGGATTAGGCGTTGTAGTAGGCGTTCTGGCCATTCTAAGCAGCTGGCTCACGCTGAGGGTTAAGCTGATGCGGGCGCAGGCTAAGCTTAACAAGTTGCAGAAAGAATAAGCGTCATGCTGGAGCTGTTATTCTTACTGCTACCAGTAGCAGCCGGTTATGGTTACATAATGGGCCGCAACAGCGTTCGCCAGGCGCAGCGAAAACAATCCAGTATTCTCTCTAAACATTATTTCCGTGGATTAAACTTTCTCCTGTCTGACCAGCCCGACAGGGCCGTGGATACGTTAATTAAAATGATTAACGTCAACAGTGATACCGTGGAAACCCACATTGCCATGGGGAATTTCTATCGCCAGCGCGGTGAGATAGACCGGGCAATACGCGTGCATCAGAATCTGGTCAGTCGTGATGAAATTCAGGCTACCCAGCGTGAGTTAGCCCTTAAGGAACTAGGCCGCGATTACATGCAGGCCGGTTTTCTGGAAAGGGCGGAAGGGGCTTTCGTAAGCCTGCTTAATTCCGACAAGCATTTCGAGTTTGCCCAGCAGCAGTTATTTGCAATATACCAAACCACGAAAGAGTGGGGCCGGGCCATAGAGCTCGCCGAAAAAATGCTGGCTGAAAATGACAGTATTCGCAGTAAACTCGGTCATTTTTATTGTGAGCAGGCCCAGCTCGAGTTAGATAACGAGGATATCCCGGCAGCACTGAAGGTACTGCAAAAAGCCGTCAACGTAGATGAACAAGCGGTCAGACCCTGGTTGATGCTGGGTGAAGTTACCTTTGATCAGGGCCGCTTAAAAGAAGCCGGTGAATACCTGGTGCAGGTCGCTAATCGTGATAAGAACTGGTTTATTGAAGCGGTGCCGTTACTTGAGCAAATCGCCAGTGAAACCGGTGACTGGCAGAAATTTGAGAACCTGTTAAATGATAACTGGGTGCAAAGTGCCACCTTGTACCTGGCTATGGTGGATGTATTTTCCAACAAGGGCGAAGTGCAGCACGCCGCCGATTATTTATTTGAACAACTGCAAAAAACGCCTACCATGCGTGGCTTCCATCGCCTGATGCAGTTGTATTGTGAGTTAAGTGATGATGCCAACGCGAAGGCCACCTATCAGCAGTTACGGCAACTGGTGGCCAAGCAAATTGAACAGCGTCCGCGTTACCGGTGTAAGAGCTGTGGCTTTTCTGGTCGCAAACTGTATTGGCTGTGTCCATCCTGTAAAAAGTGGGGGGTCGTTAACCCCATTAGAGGTCTAGACGGAGAGTAAAGAGAATGAACCAAGAAGCCCGTGTGATCGTCGCATTGGATTTCGATGATGCCGATAAGGCCATGGCCCTGGTAGATCAACTGGATCCTGGTGCTTGTAAGCTGAAAGTCGGCAAAGAGATGTTTACCCTGTTCGGGCCTGAGTTTGTAAAATCGCTCATCGCCAAAGGGTTTGATATTTTTCTGGATTTAAAATTTCATGATATCCCGAATACCGTAGCCAAAGCTTGTAAAGCCGCGGCCGAAATGGGGGTATGGATGGTAAACGTGCATGCCAGCGGTGGTAAGGAAATGATGATGGCGGCAAAACAGGCCATTGCAGAGTCTGCTCATCCTCAAACCAAACTGATTGCGGTAACGGTGCTGACCAGCATGGATCAGGCGCAGTTGAATGATGTGGTGCCAGAGGTATCACCAGCCGAGCAGGTTAACAAACTGGCCCAGCTAACGGCCGATAGCGGCCTCGACGGCGTTGTTTGTTCTGCAAAAGAAGCGGTAATGTTACGTGAAACACATAACGACGAGTTTCTGTTAGTAACACCTGGAATTCGTCCTGCCGGGGCAGATGTGGGCGATCAGAAAAGGGTTATGACACCGGTTGATGCCATCGACGCCGGTGTAAGCTACCTGGTAATGGGCCGGCCAATTACACAAGCTGAAAACCCGTTAGCCGCCCTGCAGGCAGTAAATCAAAGCCTGGCGTAAGACATCTAAGACCAAATAAAAAATAAAGGGGTCAGAGTTAATTAATATTAATTAACTCTGACCCCTTTAACTTTTTAACTCTTTAACTCTTTTTAATTTTTGACGATCAGATTCCAAATTCGATAAGCGATTTATGTCGAAATTGGCATGCTTAAAGCCTGCTAAATGTTGAAAGGGCTTTATATGTCACGAGTTATCACTTCCGATTTGAACACTCAGCCATCATTCCAATCGAGGCTAAATCACAAGTTCGAATTAATGTTAAAAGCCTGGGTGGCGATTATTCTCACCGGCCAGTGGATATTTGCGTTATACATCCTTGTACAATTTACGTTGCCGCTGTTAACCGGGCATTTGGATGAGTCCCGCTACGCTTATATGATCAGGGGATATGTAAACGGCGACACCATTAATAACGCCATTTTATTGCTCCATGTGATACCCGTGATGCTGATTAGCCTGAGCGGCACATTCCAGCTGTTTCCGGCGATTCGCCACCATTACCCACGATTTCACCGTATCAATGGCCGTGTTTATCTGACCTTTGGCCTGTTGGGGGCCATTGGTGGCTTGTATCTTACCTGGGTAACCGGAAGTCGCCTGAGTGATTTAGGCGCGTTGGGGGTTACCTTGAATGGTTTACTAATTCCGGTAATGGTTTACTTTGCCTGGCGCTATGCAGTGCAACGGGATTTCGAGCGTCATCAGCGTTTTGCCGTGCATGCGTTTATCTTAATTAACGGGGTATGGACATTTCGATTACTGCTGATGGGCTGGTTTATGCTCAATCAGGGACCACGGGGTAACAGCGCCAACCTCGATGGTCCGGCTGATGTTATTCTGTCGTTTGCTTCTTATCTGTTGCCCATGTTGATTGCGGAACTAATTTTAAGGGCTCGCGCGCGTAATACCGTGGCCAGTCGCGTTATAGCCACCATCGCAGTGGGAATTGCCATACTTATCACTTTGATTGGTACCGCCGCGGCTACCATGATGATGTGGGGGCCACGTATCATTGCTGGCTGACTGAGGGCTGCGAGTTACCCACTCAGGCTTGTGCTGACTCAACCGCCAGATGTTGCTGGCGGTATTGATTAGGCGTACAGCCCTCGCTGGCTTTAAATGCACGATTAAAGGGCGCTAGTGAGGCAAATCCCGATTCCAGACTAATGACTAAAATGGTCCAGTGCCGACAATGCCCGGCAGTTAATAATTGTTTGGCATGGGCAATTCGGTAGCCATTGATAAACTGATTCACATTGGCCGAGGACGTCATAGTGCGGATGACCCGGCTGACCTTGTATTCTGATACCTGCAGGGCGGTCGCTATATCAATGGTCTTTAAGTCGTGTTGAAGAAAGCACTTTTGTTGTTCCATTAGTTGCCGGATTTGTGCGGCCAGCTGTTTGTCTTCGAAGGTCGCGGTATTATCTAATTGACTTTGTTGACTGGCAGCCGACGTTAACCGGCTACTTTGCCTGCGTACCTGGCGCTGCCAGACTAAAATGACCAGGGTTGTCAGCAGAATGGCCAGAGCTGAACTCACCACGAGCCAGGGTCTAACCTGCCCACTGACTGCGCCGGATAACATGCCGTCTGCTATCA
The DNA here is from genome assembly GCF_913058315.1 of uncultured Alteromonas sp. Taxonomy (GTDB): domain Bacteria; phylum Pseudomonadota; class Gammaproteobacteria; order Enterobacterales; family Alteromonadaceae; genus Alteromonas. The sequence continues at coordinate 44,092 of NZ_CAJXQY010000016.1, forward strand.
CCGTACAACTGAATACGCCGCTGAAAAACGTGGTGGCAAACAATAACCGTTGGTGCCGCATCGGTTTATCTGCATTATTAAAGCCACGTACTGCCTCCCAGAAAGCCAGTGCCAGAATGGTAGAAGATAACAACTGCGTGACTTCAGAAACAGCACCCTGTATCCAGCCAATCTTTTGCGCTGTAAGCCAGTCAACCGACACCATCAGTTCCAGACTGCGATTGGTGACGACTAACAGGGCGATTGCGCCGGCAAATAGATAATGCTGTGTTGCAAGGGCCTGAGTGCCCCTGAACAACGCACGGGATATCAGCCAGATAACATTACAGGTAGCGCAGGTGCCCAGTGCAAACACATACTGATAAGCACTGCCTGATTCGGCGGTAAGTACCTGCAGCGCCACCATCGCCAGCGACCCGCTAAAAATAGCAGTAAGGATATGCTCAACTCTTACCGGTCTGAATGATAACTGGGCCAGCATTACAGCGAGCGCGGTAAGCAATAATACGTAATAAGCGTAACTAAGCCACATGAGTGAACCACATAAGATTGAGCTGTCGATGGTGATGGAGTGACTGTTAATACTAATGCAAAGCAGGGCAGAGGCAAGGGCAGATTTGTTAGTCTTTGTGTCATAAAAAACGGGGCCTGCCAGCCCCGTTTTAAAATATTTACTTTTACGCGCTAGCGCAACCTATGCTAACGCATCCATTGCTGGCGTATATTGAATGCCTAACTGATCGCCTAAGGCTTCAACAACCGCTTTGTAGGTGACTTTACCTTCATGAACGTTAAGGCCGTTTAACAGGTGAATGTCTTCCATCATGGCCTGCTTAGGCCCTTTATTGGCTAACGCCAGACCAAACGGTAAAGTAGCGTTGTTTAATGCCATAGTAGAGGTACGTGCTACACCGCCAGGCATGTTTGCTACGCAGTAGTGCACCACACCGTCAACAATATAAACCGGATCCTGGTGAGTGGTGGCTTTTGATGTAGCAAAACAACCGCCCTGGTCGATAGCCACGTCTACTACTACAGAGCCTTTTTTCATATTGGCAATATGTTGCTCATTGAGCAGTTTCGGCGCCGCTGCACCCGGGATAAGTACCGCACCAACCACCAGATCAGCAGACGCTGAATAATGCTCAATAGCATCAACGGTAGAATAAACGGTTTTCACCTGACCATTAAAGATATCATCCAACTGGCGTAAACGCGGCAGTGAACGGTCCAGAATAGTCACATCGGCGCCAAGGCCTAATGCCATTTTAGCGGCTTGTGTACCCACCACACCGCCACCAATAACCAGCACTTTACCCGGAGCTACTCCAGGTACGCCGCCTAATAAGGTGCCGCTGCCGCCGTGCGCTTTTTCAAGATAATGAGCGCCGGCCTGAACCGACATACGGCCAGCCACTTCACTCATAGGCGCCAATAATGGCAAGCCACCCCGTGCATCGGTAACCGTTTCATAAGCAATACAGGTTGCGCCGGACTCAATCAGTAATTCAGTCTGGGTTGGGTCGGGTGCCAGGTGCAGGTAAGTGTAAAGTGTTTGGCCACGGCTTAGTTGTTTACATTCCTGCGGCTGCGGCTCTTTTACCTTAACGATCATTTCCGCTTCGGCAAAAACCTGCTCGGCACTGGCGGCAATGCTAGCACCGGCTTCCACATACATCTCATCGGTAAAACCAATGGCTGTGCCAGCGTTAGTCTCGACCATTACCTTATGACCATGCGTTACAAACTCTTTCACCGCCGCCGGAGTTAAGCCTACGCGGTACTCGTGGTTTTTAATTTCTTTAGGAACACCCACTAACATAATTGTCTCTGCCTGTTTAAACTATTGAGTTACTAATGATGCTAGTATATCGAAAGGTTTTAAAATATATCTGCTGTAGTTTTTTTATTGCCAGTGTAATATTCTTCTAAAAAGGCCTTTTGGAGTATTTAATATGCTGGTGAAAACACCCAAACATCTCGACAGAATAGACCGCAACATACTTTCCATGCTGCAAAAAGACGGTCGAATTTCTAACGTTGAGCTGGCAAAACAGGTTGGGTTGAGCCCAAGCCCCTGTTTAGAAAGGGTAAAGCGCCTGGAGTCTCAAGGGTATATTAAAGGTTATCACGCTCATCTGGACCCTCATCAGTTGGGTGCCGCCATGCTGGTGTTTGTGGAAATCACTTTAACCAAAACATCGGTGGATATTTTTGCCGAATTTTCAGCTGCCGTTCAGCAGCACGATGATATACAAGAGTGTCACCTGGTCTCTGGTAACTTCGACTTTTTGTTAAAAGCCCGGGTGGCGGATATGTCGAGCTACCGAAAATTGCTGGGGGACACATTATTAAGGCTGCCTGGTGTGAGTGCCTCGAGAACCTACGTGGTAATGGAAGAAGTTAAAAGTACCAATAGCCTGCGAATTAATACAAAATAAGGTCAGGATGGTATGATAAACTTTTGGGTCACCCGCTGAAGCCAGCCGCTTCTGTGACCCGGGTACGTGCGCAAAAATAAAACCAATGACTGGTGTCTGTAACACCGGCAAAGAGAGATATTTAGGGATATGGTGCGACTTTCTGGCGTTCAACGCATATGGGAGACAGGTATTATTATTGCCTGTGCTCTGGCGTTCTTTTTATTATTGGCGTTAGCCTCTTTTCATCCGGGCGATCCTGGCTGGAGTCAGGCTGGCCTGCAGAATAGTGTTCATAACTGGGTGGGTCCTACTGGCGCCTGGACAGCCGATCTGTTCTTTTTTACCTTTGGTTACCTGGCTTATGCCACGCCATTTTGCTGTGCTTTTATTGGCTGGTTTATTTTTCATAACATCAAGACCTGGCGCGAACTGGATTACCTGACAATTGGGCTGCGTTTGATTGGCGCAGTCCTGATTTTGCTTGGCTTAACCGGCATATTCAGCATTAATTTTGATGATCTGTTCAGCTTTACCGCCGGTGGGTTGATTGGCGATGTGATCAGTTCTGCGCTTATTCCCTATTTTAATGTGGCCGGAACCGTACTACTACTGCTGTGCTTTTGCTGTGTTGGCTTTACGTTGCTGACTGGTATTTCCTGGTTGCTGATTGTGGATAAGCTGGGCGAAGGGACCCTGTGGTTTGGCCGTAAATCTATCGCTGCGCCACAAAAATTGCTGGCCCTTAATATGCCAACATTATCGTTACCCAATAAATCGGCCAGTAAAGACAAAGACAGTGATGAACTAAACATCACCAGCCTGCGTGCCGAACCGCCATCGGATAAAACGGCCGATAAAGTACCGCCAAAACAAGCCGCCCCGATTAAGGCTGAGCGCAGCGAACCTACCTTCACCATTCCGGATGAAATCTTTGCCTCACAGGAGGATGAAGATGACGAGATGCCGCCCTTTATTGTAGATACCAACGATGGGGCAGGGGAGTCCTTCAGTACTGATGAGCCAGTCATTGCTACCGAGGCTGAACCTCGAAAAGTGGCACCAGCGGCGCCTGCAGCCCCCCAACAACCGGCCGCCCGGGGCGCTAAACAAATCAGACCGCCACGCACTGAATCCGATGGGGATGTGGACATCGGCCCTATGCCTTCGTTCGAACTGCTCGACCGTCCGGATAAAAAGGAAAACCCCATTACCCAGGAAGAACTGGATATGGTTTCCCGTTTGGTGGAAGAAAAGCTGGCAAACTTTAACATTGATGCTGCGGTGGTGGGCGTGTATCCAGGCCCGGTGATTACGCGTTTCGAAATTGACCTGGCACCAGGTGTAAAAGTGAGCAAAATTAGTAGTTTGTCGAAGGATTTAGCCCGTGAGATGTCGGCAACATCAGTACGGGTAGTGGAGGTAATCCCCGGTAAGTCGGTGATTGGCCTTGAACTACCCAATAAAAAGCGTGAAATGGTGCGCATGAGTGAGGTGATTGAGTGTGAGGCTTTTCAGTCGAATGCGTCAGCTCTGACCATGGTACTAGGCTCCGATATCAGCGGCGATCCGGTGGTCGTAGACCTTGCCAAAATGCCGCACCTGCTGGTAGCAGGAACCACCGGTTCCGGTAAATCGGTGGGTGTAAACGTGATGATTCTGAGCTTGTTATACAAATCCACGCCAGAAGATGTGCGGATGATCATGATTGACCCCAAAATGTTGGAGCTATCGGTGTATGAAGGTATACCGCACCTGCTCGCTGAGGTGGTCACCGATATGAAAGAGGCCGCCAATGCATTGCGTTGGTGTGTAGGGGAAATGGAACGCCGCTATAAGCTGATGTCGGCATTAGGGGTTCGAAATCTTAAAGGGTATAACGCCAAAATTAAACAGGCGATTGCCGATGGCGAGCCGATTAAGGATCCGCTCTGGCGTACCGAAGACAGTATGCTTGAAGAAGCCCCGGATCTGGAAAAACTGCCTTCTATTGTGGTAGTGGTTGATGAATTTGCCGACATGATGATGATTGTGGGCAAAAAAGTCGAAGAGCTGATTGCCCGGATTGCGCAAAAAGCGCGGGCGGCCGGTATCCATTTGGTACTGGCTACACAGCGCCCTTCGGTAGACGTGATTACCGGTTTGATAAAAGCCAATATTCCCACCCGGATAGCATTCCAGGTATCGAGTAAAATTGACTCGCGCACTATTCTCGACCAACAGGGCGCTGAAACATTGCTGGGAATGGGGGATATGTTGTACCTGCCGCCTGGCAGCCCGGTGCCCACCCGTGTGCACGGTGCGTTTGTTGATGATCACGAGGTACATGCTGTGGTAGCCGACTGGAAGAAACGCGGCGAACCGGAGTATATCGATGAAATCCTCAATCCCGAGTCTACCGCGGAAGTCTTGTTACCCGGTGAACAGCCGGAAGGCGGCGATCAGGAAGTGGATGCATTCTATGATGAAGCCGTGGCATTTGTTACCGAAACCCGCCGTGCGTCGGTATCCAGTGTACAACGCAAATTCCGTATTGGTTACAACCGGGCAGCCCGGTTGGTTGAACAAATGGAGCAAAGCGGTGTCGTTACTCCTGCGGGCCATAATGGTAATCGTGAAGTATTGGCGCCGCCTCCACCGAGAGATTAACAGGAAGTCGTTTATGAAAGCATTTTTTAGCAGAGCCTTACTGACTCTGTCATTTTTTTCTGTTCCAGCACTGGCCGATGACGCTGAAGCGCTAAAAACCAGACTTGCCGCCCTTGAGTCTTTCAAGGCCGCTTTTACCCAGTCGGTTACCGACGAGAAAGGCGAAGTGGTGCATCAGGCCACCGGTAATCTGACGATGGCCCGGCCGGATAAACTGCGCTGGGAAACCTTAACGCCGGACGAAACGGTATTGATAGCGGATGGCAGTGCAGTGTGGCATATCGATGACTGGGTAGAGCAGGTTACGGTGATGGCGCAGAACCAGGCGATAGACAATAACCCCATAGTGCTGCTTACCAGTAACGACGATGCTATCTGGCAACAATATACTATTCACGCTACGCAAGCTAACACCTTCAGCGTTTCTGCCAAAGCTGAAGGTGGCCAGATTCGTAGCCTGAGCCTGAGTTTTGACGACCAGGGTCTGGCACATCTGGTGATGCTTGACAGTCAGGGTCAGCAAAGTGCCATTGATTTCAGTCAGCGTGAATTTAATACACCCGTTTTCCCTTCGGCATTTATTGCTGATGTGCCGGAGAGCTTCATGGTAGACGATCAGCGTCCATGAGTTTGTTTAGTCAGCAAACCTATGCGCCACTGGCTGCGCGCATGCGCCCGGTGAACCTGGATGAGTATGTTGGTCAGGGGCATTTGGTTGGGCAGGGGAAACCCCTGCGCAAAATGCTCGAGTCGGGCCATTGCCATTCCATGGTACTGTGGGGCCCGCCGGGCACCGGCAAAACCACCATGGCCGAGCTGATTGCGGTGTATACCAATGCGCAGGTCATTAAGCTCTCTGCGGTTACGTCGGGCGTTAAAGATATCCGTGCGGCCATGGACCAGGCTGAACAGAATAAGTCTATGGGTGAGCGTACGCTGTTATTTGTAGACGAAGTGCATCGTTTTAATAAATCCCAACAGGATGCGTTTTTACCCTTTGTGGAGTCAGGCGTGGTGACTTTTGTTGGCGCCACAACTGAAAACCCGTCGTTTGAGCTGAATAATGCTTTGCTCTCCCGGGTTCGAGTGTATGTGCTGAAAGGCATTGACGATGACGCCCTTAATAACTTGCTCGACAGAGCGTTGGCAGATGCTGAGCGCGGTCTGGGAGAACGTAATTTAAGTCTGGCCGACGATGCCAGAAATGCGCTCATTGGCTTGTCTGGCGGTGATGGAAGGCGTTTATTAACCTATTTGGAACTGGCCAGCGATTTTACTAACGAAAGTCAGATCAGCCTCAATGATATCGAACAGGCGGTTGGCGAGAAGGTCGCCAGTTACGACAAGCAGGGTGATACCTTTTACGATTTAATCTCGGCGTTCCATAAATCAGTGCGTGGCTCCGACCCCGATGCGGCGCTGTACTGGTATGCACGAATATTAAATGGTGGCGGTGATGCCCTTTACGTGGCACGCCGGCTTCTGGCAATATCTTCTGAAGACATTGGTAACGCCGATCCCAGAGCCATGCAATTGTGTATCAACGCCTGGGATGTGTATCATCGCGTTGGCCCTGCTGAAGGGGAGCGTGCTATTGCTCAGGCCGCGGTTTATTGTGCCCTTGCAGCCAAAAGTAATGCGGTTTATATGGCGTTTAGTCAGGCCAAACAGGATGCCAGAGAAAAACCGGATTACCCGGTGCCGGTGCATTTACGCAACGCGCCAACCAAATTATTAAAAGAAATGGGCCATGGTGCAGAGTATCGCTACGCACACAATGAGCCCAATGCATTTGCCGCAGGCGAATGTTATTTGCCTCCGGAACTGGCCGATGCAAGATATTATCAACCTACCGAACGTGGGCTGGAAAAGCAGCTTAAAGCCAAGCGGGAATATCTGGATCAGTTAAATAATAGCAGCCAACAAAAACGGAACGGCTAATGTCTCATACTCTTTCGATATATCTGTTTATCGCCACTGGTGGTGCCGTAGGGGCGTGCTTGCGCTTTTTCTGTACTGGTTTAGTGGATTCGTGGTTTGGAAAAGCGTTGCCCTTTGGTACACTTGCGGTCAATATTATCGGCTCATTTTTACTGGCCGTTTTGTATGGCTTTATTGAGCGCGGCGAGATTGCCGAACAGCCTTTCCGGGCGCTGATTGGCGTAGGGATGTTAGGGGCGTTAACTACGTTTTCAACCTTTACCATTGAAACCCTCACGTTACTTGAGAACGGACTGTGGATTAAGGCGCTGGCCAATATATTATTAAATGTGTGTGCCTGCCTGCTTGCAGCATGGCTGGCAGTAGAACTAACCAAAGGATAAAGAAAAGAACATGTTAGATGCAAAGTGTTTGCGCAGCGACATCGTAGCAACGGCCGAACGACTGGCCAGTCGGGGATTCACCCTGGATGTTGACGCTTTTAATGCCCTGGAAGAAAAGCGTAAGGCATTACAAATCAAAACCCAAGATTTGCAAAATGAACGCAACACGCGAAGTAAATCCATTGGTAAAGCTAAAGCACAAGGCGAAGATATAGCGCCTTTACTGGCCGAAGTGTCTGATTTAGGCAATAAGCTGGATGCAGCCAAAGTAGAGCTCGATGAAGTACTTGCTGAAGTGAATGCTCTGATGCAAGGCATTCCTAACCTGCCACACGAAAGCGTACCGGTGGGTAAAGACGAAGCCGAAAACGTTGAAATAAGCCAATGGGGCGAGATCCCATCATTTGATTTTGAAGTTAAAGATCACGTGGACATTGCAGATGCCCTGAATAAAGGTATCGATTTTGAAGCATCGGTTAAGATTACCGGTAGCCGCTTTGTGGTAATGCGTGACAAGTTCGCTCGTTTACACCGTGCACTGGCTCAGTTCATGCTGGATACCCACACCGCTGAGCACGGTTACACCGAAATGTACGTGCCGTATCTGGTCAATGCCGACAGCCTTTACGGCACCGGTCAGTTACCCAAATTTGGTGAAGATCTGTTTCATACCAAACCGGCAACGGAAGAAGGGCAGGGCTTGTCGCTGATCCCAACTGCCGAAGTACCGTTAACTAATTTGGCCCGTGATGAAATTTTCCCTGCCAAAGAACTACCGATTAAAATGACTGCGCATACACCTTGTTTTCGCAGTGAAGCGGGTAGCTATGGCCGTGACACTCGTGGCCTTATTCGTCAGCACCAGTTTGATAAAGTCGAAATGGTTCAGTTGGTAAAACCGGAAGACAGCTTTAACGCACTGGAGGAGCTGACTGGCCACGCCGAAATGATCCTGCAAAAGCTGGGACTGCCATACCGTAAAGTACTGCTGTGTACCGGTGATATGGGCTTTGGTTCATGCAAAACTTACGATTTAGAAGTGTGGTTACCAGCACAGAATACCTATCGTGAGATCTCATCTTGCTCAAATATGCTGGACTTCCAGGCGCGCCGTATGCAGGCTCGTTATCGTAATCCCGAAACCAACAAGCCTGAATTACTGCATACCCTGAATGGTTCTGGCTTAGCAGTGGGACGTACGCTGGTTGCTATCTTAGAAAACTATCAGCAAGCCGATGGCTCGGTAAAAATTCCGGAAGCGCTGGTAGGTTACATGGGTGGCGTTACCGAAATAAAGTAAAACGTAGTGATACCAAAAGGCCGCTAATCAGCGGCCTTTTTTATAAGCACTTTTTAGGCTTTGGCAGGCCGGCCAGCTTTGTGGCCTGTTTGGCGGGCCCTTTAGGGAACAGGCGTTGCAGATAGCGGCTATTGCCTTTTTCCGGTCCGTATTTGGCCGCCATCGCCTTGACCAGCGCTCGTATGGCCGGGCTGGTTTCATATTCCAGATAGAATTCCCGCACAAATAACACGACTTCCCAATGCGCCTCGGTCAGCTCAATGCCTTCCTGTTCGGCTAACAACGGCACCATCTCCTGTTGCCACTGCTTGTAATCTAACAGGTAGCCGAGTTTATCGGTGGCGTAGGACTGACCCTGCCATTCAAACTGAAAGTTATCGCTCATGGTAAGACGTTAATCCACTGCTGATGTTGTTGATGAAGAGCACTAAGTTTATCAGAACTTAGGGCGGCTTCGACAGCCACCCCCCGCTCAGCACAGTCCTTTTCCATTGCCATGACGCTAAGTGTTGGATAAGCGTGGCAGATAGTATTGAAAGCGTATACGCCGTCACCACAACACACAATGATGTCTGTGGCAGCTAAACTGTTTAACAGTGCCTGCGCGGTACTGTCGAGATGAAAAGAGGCAAAACGAACAATCATCAGAAGGTTACCGTATGCTCAGAGTGGGCTAATAGTTGATGCAGCGCTGGTGCGTCTAACAAGGTAATATCGTCCTCATCGATGCCTAAATCGGTAACACTGAGGTTTAACGCCGCTAACGAAGCCTGACAAACATACACCGGCTCAATATCGTAAAAGGGCAAAACCCGGGCTTGTTTAAGCTGGTTTTTGCGTTCAACAGGCTGCTGATTAGCCAGCAATTGCAAAATGCCTTTACCACTGAATACCACGTTGCATTCATGACCATAATTGGTTGAGGCCAAAGCAAATTCAATACCGTCTGACGCTTGCTGAGAAGCGTAGGGCGGTTGGGTTAATAAAATGGTTAGGGTTGCCATTAAAATTGCACCAGTTTATCTGAGTTATGCAAAAGCGTGAAAAACTCGCCTAAGCCGACTTGTTTAAAGGGCGCAAAGAGGTTGTGCTGTTCCAGGCCCGCCTGCTCGGCCTGTTCGGCATCGATGACGCCTCGCTTACCGGCAGCTCCTACACACACTAACAGGGGAACATTGTTCGCGGTAGCAAAGGTTTGCCAGGCGCTGGGTAAATCCACCTCACTGGCTGCCTTGTCGATGAGACCGTTGGCGTGATAAACACCGGCCTGATAGAAAAATATTTGCTCAATGGACTGACCCTGCGCCACCGCTGCATGGCAAAAAGCCACGGCATCTGTACAGGCCGATAATGATTCAGGCGAACTGGTGATTAAAACTGAAATTCGTTGCATAAAACAAAAACACCCCTTAACGGGGTGTTTTCTCAAAACATAACGTTTCGATTAATCATCACCACCGAATGCACCCAGCAATTGCAGCAGAGATACAAACAGGTTGTAGATGTTCAGATACAGACCAACGGTTGCGCGGATGTAGTTGGTTTCACCGCCGTGGATGATGCGGCTGGTATCAAACAGGATGAAACCAGACATCAGGAACACGATAGCCGCGTTAATGGCCAGGTGAACCGCAGGGACTGAGAAGAAAATATTCGCAATCGCAGCAACCAGTACTACCATCATACCCACAAACAAAAAACCACCCATAAAAGAGAAGTCTTTCTTGGTAGTCAGCACATAGGCAGATAACGCGAAGAAAATTAATGCTGTACCACCCAGAGCCTGAGCAATCAGGGCAGGGCCACCAGGGATTGACGCGTAGAAGCTAAGCATATAGCCCAGAGAACCGCCAAGCAAGCCGGTAAACGCAAAAATCCAGTAGATACCAGACGCTGAGTCTGCTTTTTTGTGTACAACGAAAAGAGTGATGAACGCACCGATAGTCATCATCAGTGACATCATAGGTGAAATGCCAATAGCCATAGTGACACCAGCACACACGGCACTGAATAACAGTGTCATGGCTAACAACATGTAAGTATTACGCAAAACCTTATTGGTTTCTAAAACCGAAGGCCTTGATGCACTAGTATACACCGAACGATTATCCATTGTTTCCTCCAATAGGACAGGCAAAATTAAACAAAACCATATTACGATATAGTTTAGTGCATTTGTATGGGTTTTAGTTCCGTTTTTCAATAGGTAAAAGCTATCACTGACGGGAATTAACGATTTTTTTGTTAGCAGAGGATAAATAAACGGATTTTTGTTTAAAAGACAGGCAAACAATTCTTTTTTTTAAATTAACCCTTTACAGTCATAAAAATTTCATTAAGATTCGCATCACTCAAGGAGAGTTGGCAGAGTCCGGTTGAATGCACCTGACTTGAAATCAGACGAAGGGTCAAACCTTCCGGGGGTTCGAATCCCTCACTCTCCGCCAAATTTAAGAAACCCGCACACGTTGCGGGTTTTTTATTGCCTGAAATAAAGTTCGCTCTGACTTTTACGCCTTCCCAATATTAATCGCAATGGTGTTCAGTAATCGTAAACTCAAAAGTTTCGCCATCTTGCTCTTTCACTAACAGTTGCTCGCCATCCAGGGTGAAACTGAAATCTCGCATCCAGTTGAGTTTCGCCAGTTGGTGTAATTGATAGCGTCCCAGAGGCGTGGGGCATATCATATAGAAATAGTGATAGGCTTTTCCCATTGCACCGGGATCGAACGTATACACATAAACGGTATCGTTGCCAAATGTTTGCTCGCGGTGCACGTAGTCAGCCGGAGCACTGAATACCCCGCCAAATAAAATACCCAGTAGTAACATTGGGATCTGCACTACCACTAACATCCAGGTTGAGATAACGAAGGCTGCTCGCAAAACGCCATGCCTGATGGTGTTCTGCATAATCTGATATTTGAAGGCCATTAAATAAGCGGCCACCAAAACCATGACTAATTTAACTAATTTCAGATAACCTTTTGTTGCATCCATCAGGGCAGGCGATTGCCAGTTTAATCCCCAAAGTGTGGCGCCATGCAGGCTTTCCATAAAAGGTAGATAGAGACAAACGATAATAAGAATAATGAGTCTGGGCGACGCTTCCGTGTGTGGCAACGCAAAGGATCCTTATTTTGTGCTTAGCATAAGTAAGCAATACTTATAAAAAGTTTATACGCCTGCGCGCGGTAAGGTTCAAGCGTTCGCACGCAGAAGGAGGACAGGTTGCGGCCGATAAAACTGAGTTCGCGAAGCGAAATGTGGGTGAAGAACTAAACAAAATCCAACGGTAGTGTCGGTTTTCTAAGCAAATGGCTTGGTTGCTTAAAGTTTCCCTTTACAGACACAAAAATATCATTATGATACGCATCACTTCAGGAGAGTTGGCAGAGTCCGGTTGAATGCACCTGACTTGAAATCAGACGAAGGGTCAAACCTTCCGGGGGTTCGAATCCCTCACTCTCCGCCAAATTTAAGAAACCCGCACATGTTGCGGGTTTTTTATTGCCTCTAGTAAAGCGATATGGCTGACTGTGGGGTTTGACAAATCGACAGGAAAGCTGCTTTCACTATCCAAACTTTCAATTCATTTCTAAAAAGCTAAATACGCCGGCTTTCGCTGCGAATAAGTTGTGCAGTAATAGCCGTTGGCGGCGGGAGCTTTATTTTCAGTGGGATGGGATGGGGTGGTTGGCGAAAACGATAAAAGCTTACTTAGCTGGCAGTTTGACCAAGCCGGAGAGCCATTACACGTGCTAGCGGCGGAAATATCGGCCAGCAGCGGCTTCACGTTGGTCACAGGGGCCGCAAGCCGGGGCATTGTGACTGGCACACATTATGGTTCAGGTAAGGTCGCCATTAGCCTGACTAATCAAAGTCGTGAAGGCAATTCACTGGCTCTGCTGCCTCAGGTCGATCACGTTAACCAGAATCTTGCCTGCAGTGTGATTTACCCGGCCTCAGCTGGCTGGCAACACTTAAGGTTATCGGCAACAAATGAAACCGTCTTCCAGGCCTTGTATATATATGATGATAATGACTGGCAACCGGAATATTACGGGTCTTTGCTGGATTAAATATCGCCGAAGACGCGCTGTCGTGTTTAAAGTGAGGGCTGACAGCGCGGGTTTATTGTCTGATTTATACCCATGCCGCTAAATTAACATTCATTTAGGCTTACCTTTACCCGTATTTTTGATTAATATGCGCTGTATTGGCACAGGAAAAGGTGCAATTGCTCGTTTAATAAGTGAGAGACGAGCGGG
>NZ_CAJXQY010000017.1 GCF_913058315.1 uncultured Alteromonas sp.
CATTAATCTTGTAGCTATCTTGCGGCTAAGTTCGGCATAAACACCAGTTATACAGAATGTGGTGATTATTTAACACAAAAACCGCGTTGAATTAGTACTAAAATAAGCTTAATCAACGATTATAGTTAATAATTAAGATATCGCAGCAAAATACTGGTCTTATCAGGGGATTTAGCCGCAACTTCTCGATATTGAGATAGGCTGAAATAAATAGTGCGGCAGCATCAAGAGGGCTCTGCGCTACAGACGGTTGCCCTTGGCTTTCCTACGAATGGCCTCGGTGAGATGCTTGGCAATCTCCGGAATAGGCAGTGATTTGTCTACCCCGCCATGTCTTACCGCTTCCTTTGGCATGCCGTAAACCACGCAGGTAGCTTCATCCTGAGCAAACGTCACTGCGCCTTTGTCATGCATGGCGCGCATCCCGCTGGCACCGTCCCGGCCCATGCCGGTAAGAATGACCCCGAAAGCATTGTGTCCAACCTGCTCCGCCAGACTGTTAAATAAGACGTCCACAGACGGTTTATGACCACTTACCCGGCCATGATCACTGAGTTGAGTACGGTAATCTGCGCCGTATTTAATAACGCTTAAGTGTTGCTCGCCGGGGGCCAGATACACATGACCGGGTAATAAGCGTTCATTGTGCCCGGCCTCTTTAACGTTAAGCGCACACAAGCCGTTGAGACGTTTGGCGAATGAGGTAGTAAATCCCGGAGGCATATGCTGGGTCATTACGACGGCAGGGAATGACGCAGGCAGTCTTACCAGCAGGTCCTTAATGGCTTCGGTACCACCGGTACTGGCACCAATGCCGACAATCAATTCGGTACCGGAATACGATAGCTGGGTTTTGGTGACGGTTTCATTGGCAACCCGCTTTTTAACCCGGGCCCCGGCGGCCGCAATGATCTTGTCAGTAACCAATTGTTGAAAAGCCAGAAATTTGGCCTGAACATCGATTTTTGGTTTCGGAATAAAATCGACGGCGCCCAATTCCAGTGCCAGCATAGTGGCATCTGCGCCTTTTTCGGTAAGGGTGGAAATCATCACTACCGGGGTCGGTTTAGCTTTCATCAGACGATCTAAAAACGTCAGACCGTCGACCTTGGGCATTTCGATATCCAGGGTAATAACATCAGGGCTGAACCGTTTCACCATGTCTTTGGCAACGTAGGCATCCGGTGCCGTGCCCACCAGATTGAGGTCGGGATGATTGGCAATAATTTGTGTCATCAATGAGCGGATCAAAGCCGAATCATCAACAACCAATACAGAAATGGACATTAAAAAACTCTAATCAAATAAATCGATATCACCAGATGCGGGTGCTTCTTTAATCCGTATGCGGTACTCGCTTTCGCGATCAAGGATAGTGGTATTATGCATGGTTTTAATCTTGCGTACTTTTACTTCACCACTTTCGACAAAGAAGTAAACCTTGCGAGGGTAAGGGCCAAGTAAATCACGAGCGAGCACCGGGATACGTTCAAGTTGAAGATAATCCAGCACAAACTCCGAGTTTCGTTCACCGACATTATGTACTGTCAGGCCTTGCAGAACATTGCCGCCGCCAAACACTTTGGCTTCCAGTCGGTTTCTGGCGGCGCCCATTTTTAATAGCTCATTTATGAGGAGCTCCATAGCGTAAGTGCCGTAACGTGCTGAGCTGTTCATTTCTCCGGACGTAATAAATTCATCATTGGGGAGTAAGAAGTGGTTCATGCCACCGATTTTGGTTATCGGATCACGCAGACAAACCGACACACAGGAGCCTAATACGGTCACGATCATCGTATTATCGCGGGTTGCGTAGTACTCACCGGGTAAAATTTTCACCGCATCGCGATCAAAATGGCGGTCAAAATACCGATTGGGTGCACTGTTGTCTAATACGGCAGTCATATCTGATTTCCGTTTACCTGGTAGATGGTTTTGCCCCGGGCCCGCATAATGGCAGTTAAGTGATTAAAGTTTTCAGAATGCCCGGCGATATACCAGCCGTTTGGCTTCATGAGTTTAATGATTCGCTTAACGATGATTTCCTGAGTGGGTTTATCAAAATAAATCATTACGTTACGACAGAAAACAATATCCAGGCCAGGGTCTATGGCAAACTCCGTTGCCAACAGGTTTTGCTGAAAAAAGTGAATTGAATTACGTAGCTCAGCCACCACTCTGGCTTTACCAGCATTACTGCCTTTGCCTCGGTGGAAAAAGCGTTTGCGCCTGGCCAGACTGAGTTTTTCAACCTGATCAATTGGATAAATACCCGCCCTGGCACGCTCCAGCATTCGACTATCGATATCGGAAGCGTAGATCTTAACGTTAGTGGAAAGTGACCCTCTGGCCTCAGCGCAAGTCATTGCTATGGAATAGGGTTCCTCGCCGCTGCTACTTGCTGTACACCATATTCGCAACGGACCCGTATGTTGGTGTAAATATTCGCTAAGTTGTTCAAAATGGTGTGCTTCGCGAAAAAACGACGTCAAATTGGTGGTCAGCGAATTAATAAAGTGTTCAGTTTCATCCTGATGAGTATCCAGATAATCCAGGTAAGCCTGAAAAGTAGTCAAATTTAACGCTCTCAGCCGCCTGGAAAGGCGGCTGTAAACCATGTTGTCCTTACTGTCCGCCAGGTTTATACCGGTAAGCGAACGAATTTTCTGACGAACTGCATTAAACTCTTTGGTGGTAAAAGCGAATGGCTTTTCCATTCATTTCGCCTTACTAAAAGCTTTCCCATTCATCATCATCATCTGGCTTTGCGGCACTGAGTTGCTGAGAACGGGCTGCCATGGCTTTCGCCGAGACTTTGGGTTTGCTCTGAGTCGGTGGCGCAGAACGGATGACCGGCGCACTTTCGATACTGGCTTCCTGGCCTAGCTCGAAGAAGTTCACTCGTGAAATCAGCTGGGATGCCTGCGAGCTCATACTTTCGGCAGCAGCGGCAGCTTCCTCTACCAGCGCGGCATTCTGCTGGGTCATCTCGTCCATCTGAACCACGGCTTTATTGATTTCATCAATACCGCTGGCTTGCTCGGCTGAGGCTGATGCGATTTCTGACATGATGTCATTAACACGCTGAATCGCCGTAACAATTTCACGCATAGTATCGCCAGACTGATTCACCAGGCTATTACCGCTTTCCACTTTAGCAACGGAATCTGAAATCAGGCCTTTAATATCTTTAGCGGCATTGGCTGAGCGCTGGGCGAGGGTGCGTACCTCTGAAGCGACCACAGCAAAACCGCGCCCCTGTTCACCGGCACGAGCCGCTTCTACCGCGGCGTTGAGGGCCAGAATGTTGGTTTGGAAAGCAATCCCATCAATAACGCCAATAATGTCTTCAATTTTCTTGGCTGACTGATTGATATCGGCCATGGTACCAACGACTTGTTCTATCAGCTTGCCACCATCGATGGCTACGCGGGATGCCTCAGAAGCAAGCCCGTTAGCCTGCTTAGCGTTGTCGGCATTGAGCTGCACCGTACTGGTGATCTCTTCCATACTGGAAGCTGTCTCTTCCAGGCTGGATGCCTGTTGTTCAGTCCGGGAAGACAAATCGGCATTACCTTTGGCGATTTCTGCCGACGAGTTGTTAATAGTCTCTGAACCGGAACGGATCTCGTGCACTATGCTCGCCAGATTAGTGACGAAATCATTAACAGAATCTGCCAGCGTTTTGAATTCGCCTTCATATTCGCGTTCCAGCTTACTGGTTAGGCTGCCTTTAGACAGTGCCAGCATGACTTCACAGATATCATTGACCGCCATCTTGCGACTGGTGATATCGCTGGCGTATTTAACTATTCTGAATACTCGCCCTGATTGATCCGTGATGGGACTGTAAGTGGCCTGAATCCAAACTTCCTTGCCGCCATTACCAATGCGGTGAAATTCTCCGGAATGGAACTGACCATCACTGAGCTGGTCCCAGAACAACCGGTATTCACTGCTGCTGCGATAATTGGCATCCACAAACATACTGTGGTGTTTGCCCTTTACATCACCAAGGGTATAGCCCATCGCATTGAGAAAGTTATCGTTAGCGTCGAGGATTTTACCTGTGGGATCAAATTCAATGACCGCCTGAGAGGTTTTAATAGCGTTGATCTGACCTTCATAATAGGCATTTTTGAGCTTATCAGCGGTAATATCCGTGGCATATTTTACCACCCGGGTGACCTTGCCGTCACTGGTGGTTACCGGGTTATAAGAGGCCTGAATCCAGACTTCTTCGCCGCGGCTGTTATACCGTAAGAACTCGCCAGCGGCGAGCTCTCCGCGGCTGAGCTGGGCCCAAAAGTCTTTGTACTCCACTGAGTGCGCGTAATCACTTGCCACAAACATACGGTGGTGTTTACCGAGGATTTCTGACTCTTCATAGCCCATCAGGTTTAAAAAGTTTTCATTGGCACGCAGAATTTCGCCATTGGGTCTGAACTCAATAATGCCCTGGCTCCGGTCGAGCGCAGACAGCATATTGGCAGATAAGTTGTAAGCGGTTTTATCGACCCATTCCACCATGGCGCCATCGGGTTTGCCCATAGCGTCGAGCAGTGGTGTGACTTTTAAATCAAAATTGACATCACCCACCACAATAGACGATGAGATTGGCCGGGTTAACTCCGCCAGCATGCGCGCCTGATGGGCAGGATTTTTATGAAATTGATCGATATTCTGGCCAACGAGGTTTTCCGCCGAGAAGTGGGGTAATACAGTACGAATCTCATCTTCATAGCTTTTTAGCAGGTTATACACCGCATCATTGGCATAAATGATGTTTCGGTTTTTATCGGCCACCATGACGCCAGAGGATATGGCGTTTAATGCAATTTCATAATATGCCGGCTGCTGTTTTTCTGGCTGGCCCCCAAAAAGGTTACGCAAGTTCATACTGAGCCCTCGTTCTGCTGATTCATGCTGTCAAAAATACCGATTTCCCTGCTGGTAATCAGGCGTTCTATATTGACCAGAATGACAAGTCCGTCATCCACGCTGGCCAGGCCGTCCAGATAGCGGCTGTCGAAAGCGACGCCGAATTCCGGTGGCGGGTGAATTTCGTCTTCGGTGACATTGATAACGTCTGACACGCTGTCTACCACTATGCCTACGATGCGATCCTGCACGTTGAGCATAATGACAATGGTAAATTCGTTGTAAGTGGCCTCGCTGACGTTAAATTTAACGCGCAGGTCGATGATCGGCACAATATCGCCGCGGAGGTTAATAACACCCTTAATGAAGTCAGGTGCATTAGCAATTTTAGTGACGGGTTCGTAGCCACGAATTTCCTTCACCTGAATAATGGCCAGGCCATATTGCTCCTCACCCAACATAAATGTCAGATATTCCTTGCTCGCACCACCAGTTGCTGCGATGGCAGCGTCCTGAGATGACACCGTATTCATCAGGCTAACCCCACTTGATTGATTTGTTCATTTTTAATCAGGTTGTCAACATCGATAATCATGGCGACTTTACCGTCACCCATGATGGTTGCACCGGATATGCCGTCGACTTTCTTGTAATGGCGTTCCAGACTCTTAATCACTACCTGCTGTTTACCGAGTAACTGATCGACAATAATGCCGTATCGTTTTTTGCCTATTTCAACGAGCACAATGATCGAGTTTTCAACCGGCCTGGTCGGCTCGTCTATCTGCATTTGTTCCCTTAATGACACCAATGGCCAGTACTGATCACGGCTCCACAACATGGTGTCATTCGCCAGGGTCTTGATTTGTTCCGGCTTGGGTTGCAATGACTCAATAATATTCAGCAGCGGGATGATGTAAGTCTCATTACCTACCGACACACACATACCATCAATGATGGCTAATGTGAGTGGCAGTTTAATGGTAAAGGTAGAGCCTTGACCGGCGACTGATACAATGTCGATACCGCCCTGTATCGCTTCAATGTTTTTACGCACAACATCCATTCCAACGCCACGGCCTGATACGTCGGTAACTGCCTCTGCTGTTGAAAAGCCGGGGGCAAAAATTAACTGCCAGACATCTTCATCTGGCATCTTAAGATCCACATCGAGACCATTGGCAATGGCCTTCTCTAATATTTTGTCTCTGTTCAGACCGCCGCCATCATCCTGGATACTGATCAGGATATTGCCCCCACGTTGTTCTGCCTTGAGAACCACAGTACCGGTTTCTGGTTTTCCGGCTGCCAGGCGTTTCTCCAGCGGTTCTATTCCGTGATCGAGGCTGTTACGCACCAGGTGGGTCAGCGGGTCGGCCAGTTTTTCGATCATACTCTTATCGACTTCGGTTTCTCCGCCTTCAATAATCAGATCGATTTTTTTGTCTAACGTCCTGGCTAAATCGCGAACCAGTCGCGGAAACCGGTTGAATACAAATGACACAGGGATCATTCGCATCGACATCACTGCTTCCTGTATTTCACGGATATTACGCGACAACTCGTCAATGGCACCACTGAGTTTTTCGCCGGTATTACCCTCTACTTCTTCGCCAATCATCGACAAAATTGACTGGGTAATGACCATTTCACCCACCAGGTTTACCACCGTATCTATTTTTGTGGTTTCCACCCGAATTGAGCCAGCATCGGCTTTACCGGCTGTTTTGGCGGGCGCTTTAGCTGCCGGCTTAGAAGCTTTGGCTGCAGAGCTGGAAGCGGGTGTGGTAGCGGATTTTTCCTGTTCGAAAAAGCCATAGGCATCTTCGTCTTTAATCGGTTGAGCGGGCCTGGGCTCCGTGAAGAAACCAAACCCTCCCTCACTATCATCGTGACTGGTTTGTGCTTCTGAGTTGTCAGTTTCAGGCTGACCCGGCGCATCGTCGAAAAAGCCAAACCCGTCATCTTCCTCACTGACGGTATCTGGTTGTGAATGGCCCGGCGCATCATCAAAGAAGCCAAAGCCATGCTCTTCCTGGTCGGCGCTCAGATCAGGTTGCCCGGGCGCATCATCAAAGAACCCGAAGCTGTCATCGTCTTCAGCTGTTTCGGCTGCCGGTGTTTGTTCCGGGACCCCGGTGGTTTCGCCTTCGGTCGACAAAATACCTTCCAGTGCTGCCTTACCTTCTTCTATTTGCTCCCAGTTGATCTCGCTTTCATCCTGGTATGCCTGAAGAATAGCGGCCAGGGTGTCGGTGGTAGCCAGCAGCACGTCAACAATGTCGGTGGTTAAATCGAGTTCGTGGTTGCGGGCTTTATCCAGGATGGTTTCCATCACATGGGTTAAGCCGGTTAACGCATCGAAACCAAAAATTCCGCTGCCACCCTTAATAGAGTGTGCTGCGCGGAAGATACTGTTGAGCTCTTCCGCATCGGGGTCGTCTGTTGAAATGTTTAACAGCAATTCCTCCATGGTTTGAAGATGCTCCTGGCTCTCTTCAAAAAACACCGTGTGGAATTGATTCATATCGACAGACATGTGTGGCTACCCAAGCAGTTTTTTGGCAATAGCCAGTAACTTAGACGGATCAAATGGCTTTACCATCCAACCTGTGGCACCCGCTGCTTTACCCTGACTTTTTAAGGTATCGCCGGCTTCGGTGGTGAGCACTACAATAGGAACGGTGCGATAGCTCATCATGCCACGCAGTGATTTAATCAGGGTGATGCCATCCATGCGAGGCATATTCTGATCGGTCAGTACAAAGTCATACCGCGTGGTTTGGCACTTATCCAGTGCCGCCTGACCGTCTTCGGCAGAATCCACATTGTAGCCGGCCCCTCGCAAGGTGACCTCTACCATTTGACGGATCGACATAGAGTCGTCAACGATTAGTATTTTCTTGCTCATATCTTTATTAATTCCTTGCTATGGAAATGGTAGTTCGATTGCCTTGAGCATTTCGCTCAACTGTCTGACACATTGCATCAACAAGCCCGAGGCCACGCCCGCTAAGGCCTTGCTGATCGGCAGAGCTATCAGACAGCGCAAATCCTGAACCGGAGTCTTCCACTGATATCTTTATAAACGTAGTCGAATTTGTGTAAATTTGTATGGTTAATTGATCACTGTTTGTCAGATTATTCAGACGCTCTTCGCGTAACGCGAGATAAGTAGCGAAACCTTCAAAGTCATTTTTGAGCTTTGAGTCCAAATGGAGAATGCCGTGATCAAGCGCATTGTTAATCAGTTCTGCCATCACCGTAAAAGCTTTCTGGCACAAGTCTCTGGGTAATCCTGAGTTTTGCATAATCTGCATGGCCTGATTCAGCACGTCCAGGCTGGCGATGACTTTGCCGCGAATACAAAACTGGTAATCTATTTCACCGAAGCTAACCGGTGCTTCATCGGTGCGGGTTTGTAACTGGTTACGCAAGGCCTCTCCGTTGATGACACAAAGGGTAATGTCATCCTCGATAGCATTGCCATCAGCAAATTGCAGGCAATCATCCATAATGTGGATTAGGCTTTGTTGGTTTTTTACCAGTGCCTTGGCCTGTGCCATTAATCTGGCTGATGTATAGGCGTCGCCGGCGGGATTGGTTTGTTCAATAATACCGTCGGTGTACAACGCTAACTGGTCAATTTCTTCCAGCACAAGTTGCTCAGGCTTAATACTGAACTCACCCGGCTCCATAATGCCCAGTGGCATGGCTTTGGATTTAAACCGCTTCACCTCGCCGTGTTTACAGCAACACAAAACGTCGGGCAACCCGGCATTCACAATAGTCACTGTTGAAGAATACGGGCAAATTTCGATGCCCAATAACGCCACAAAGCGATCGTCAGGTATTTCGGTATACAGCTTACGATTTATCTCATGAAAAATTTCATCAATAGTCTTGCCTTTATTCGCCATCGCTTTGGCAGTGGTGACGATGGGAATAATACAAATGGCCGCTGCCAGACCATGTCCCATGGCATCTGCCAGGATCAGCTGTATTTTGCCCGTCGGATTAGGCGGTGAGAAAATGGTATCGCCGCTGAAGTTGGTCATTGGCCGGGAGCGTACAGCGGCAAAAGCCGGCAGGTCACACTGACTGTTGGCCATATTCTGATAAACGTGCTGCGCCAGGCTTTCTTCCTGCGCTTTCTCACTAAGTAACTGTTGTATTAACTGATACTTATTTGCCAGGTCCAGACTGGTACGTTTAAAAGTGAGCAGGTTGCGGATCTTCTCCCACAATAAGCCGATGCTGACCGGCTTAACGATGTAATCGTGTACGCCCTGGCTAAAGCTTTCACTAATGCTGTTAAGCTGATCGTCTATGGAAACCATAATCACATAGGGCGGCGGTTCTGCCTGTTGCAGAGCCGGCAATAATTCGATGCCCTGGCCATCGGGTAGGTGGTTGTCCAGAATCACCACGTCGAAATGGTGCTTTTTAAGTACTTCTGCGGCATCCTGAAGTGAAAAAGCAGAGACTACCTTTACACCCCTTAGCATCAAATCAGAGACTAACAGCTCACAAAATATGGGATCGTCATCGACAACCAGTACCGATTCTGTGAATTTAGTGATTTCTGGCGAGTTCATGCAGACGTGTACCCTTAGCGGATCGTAATCATCTTATCAAAGTTGGCGATTTCGAGGACTTCCAGCGCGGTGCCTTTGGCATTGGCTATCTCAACATCGCAACCATTGGCTTTAGCACGCTTTTTCAGCAGCACCACCATGCCCAGTGCCGCACTGTCCAAATAAAGCACTTTGGCAAAGTCCAGGGTAATCTGACCGCCTTTTTTACTTTCCAGAATCTGGTTGTATTGCTCGGTAAATGACTTATGAAAACTAAAGTCAAAGCGCTCAGGGACTGAGATTGTTGAATTCATTATAGCTCCGTTAAAACAATTCAATCTCACCTGCTTCTACAGAAGAAGATGATACAGGGTTATGCAGGGCCGCCCACTCAGACTTCACTTTTTGCTGGAACTGTTCCGGGTCGTTTAAAAACACCTGGCGGTGGGCATCATCCATCAGATCGGCAATGTTCATATTCAGCAGGGTAACGGTACCAATGGTATATTCGATATACTGGCGGTTTATGTCACCGAATTGCAGACTGCGGGTGGCATTGTCCAGGGCTGAGTTTAACTCGATAGACAGGTTATGCAGGCCCGACGTGATGTTTTGATCATGTTCGGCCTTAACAATAATCCGCTCCAGCGCCTGATTAATATCTTTTTTCGCCTCAATAACATAGCTCACATCATAGGCTGCCAGTACGCCAATACGATCGCTCAGTGAGGAGATTTTGTCATTGATGCTGTTGATTTGAGTCTGAATCGACTCACTAAACTGGGCTGAGCGATTCGATAAGCTGCGTACTTCATCTGCCACTACAGCAAAACCACGACCATGTTCACCGGCCCGGGCAGCCTCAATAGCTGCGTTGAGCGCCAGTAAATTGGTTTGCGCGGCAATACTGTCGATATCTTTCAGGGCCTGAATAACCGAGGGGACCGTATCGTTAATGGCGGTAATCTGTTCCAGGATTTCCATAATCCCGGCCGACATGTCGACTGTACTTTGAATAAAGCGATCCAGTGTAACACCGGTGCGCTCTGCGAAGCTGCGCATCCTGTCGCTGTACAGTTCATCACTGTCATCATCGGCTTTGATCAATTGCAAAATAGTATTGCTTTGCTGATCCACCAGGCCTCGCAGTCCAATAAAACTGGTGCTAAGAGTATCCACCGCATCGTTATGGGTAGAAATAATATTGGCCAGGCTGGACTCGCAATCGGCGAGAACTTCGGTTGACGTTTGCGCGATAGTGTTGAGCGCAGGCTCTGCCGCAACAGCATTTACCGTGTTGTGTTCCTGCGGCGTTGCTGTCACTGACTGTGTCTCTGAGCGGTTTGATTGTGCGGCCGGCGCAAGGTATTCATACCCCAGTACGGCGGCGGCGAGAATAATGACTCCAACTACGCCGGAAACAAAATGAGCGAGTATCAGAGCAACGACTGTTGCTATCCCTACAACAAAATATTTATTCATGACTTTCTCTAATCCACAGGCTAACGCTATGAATTGTAGTACATATATGGTGCTACTGTAGGGAAGTATTGAAAGCGTTGCAACTACCTTTGTGGGTAGTTGCAACTAATTGATGATTAATAGGTTTTTCTAATATAGATTAAAATAAAAATATTTTTACTTTAATTACGTAAACATAAATGTGACTGTTAAGTTATTGATTTTTGTTTAAAGCATTCGTTACATGCTTGGCAAACGGTTCTGCTTTCATAAAACCGGTGACCCGGGCCTTTGTTAGCTCGTTGCCGTCCTCGTCGAACAGTAAAATGGTAGGTAAACCCAGAACGTCGAAAGCATCCTGGAAAGCCAGGTTGGTAGGGGTGTTATCGGTTAAATCGATCTGCATCCATACTGTATTGCTCAGTGCACTAATGACAGCCGGATCAACAAAGGTGTATTTTTCAAACTCTTTACAGGCCACACACCAGTCGGCGTACAGGTCAACCATCACCGACTTGCCCTCAGCATTGGCTGCTGCGAGTTTTTGTTCGAAATCCTCAAGGTTTTTTACAACCATAAATTCCGGGTGGTGCTTAGACTGGGGGGCAGTCCCCGTGGCAGTACCTATTGATACCGGCTGACCACCACTGTGGCCAAACAGCGCGTTGTAGCCAAGCATGGCAGAGATAAACAAGCCGACAAAAATTAACAGGGTACGTACGCCCTTAGCAAAGGTGGCAGCGCTGGGCTGATTAACAACCTGATAGTAGCTGAAGGCCCCCAGACCGAGCGCCGACCAGAGCAGCATGCTGTAGTCTGAATTCCACAGGCGTTCAACAAATATCACCGCAACCGCCAGCAGCATGAAGCCAAAGGTTGTTTTAATGATGTTCATCCAGTTACCGGCTTTGGGCAGCAATTTACCACCGGTCATGGCAAAGATAATAAGGGGGATACCCATACCCAGGCTAAGGGCGTAAAGCGCCAGGAAGCCCAGGGTCATATCGCCGCTTTGGGCAATGAAAATTAATACACCAGTGAGCGGCGCAGTGGTGCACGGCGAAGCAATTAAACCTGAGAGTATACCCATAACAAAAACACCCACCAGGCTGCCTCGTTGCTGAGCGTTACTCATACCGCTGACTTTTTCCTGCCACTTACTGGGCAACTGGATTTCATATAATCCGAACATGGCTGCGGCCAGCGCCACAAAAACCACAATAAAGGTGCCCAAAATATACGGGCTCTGCAGCGATGCCTGGAACTGTACCCCGGCAGACGCCACCACCAGACCCAGCAATGAGTACATAATTGCCATGCCCTGTACATACACAAAGGCGAGGGTAAACGCGCGCGACATTTTAATGTCTTTGCCTTGCCCAATGACAATGCCAGACACAATCGGGTACATAGGAAAAACGCATGGGGTAAATGCCAGCCCAATGCCTAAAGCAAGAAACAGCAACAAGGTGACGGTCAGGTTTTCATCGGATTGCAGCAGATTGGCTAAATCATATTGCTCGCTAACCGTCTGAGCAGGCTCTGCGGTGGTTGCTGCAGTTTGCCCGGCCCCACCACTGAGCTGACCGCTGACGCTGGTGCCCTGAATTTCGTTAAGATAAATGACCTTGGTAGTGGGGGGGTAACACAGCCCGGCACTGGCACAACCCTGATAGCGAAGTTTAACCACCCCATCCTGAACGGTTTCACTAATGGGGTAGCTGAAGGCGACGGTGTTGTAGTAAACATCTGAAATACCAAAAAATTCGTCTTCAATCTGTTCTGCTGGCGGAAACACCGGCTCGCCCAGCGTGGCATTTTTGGTGGAGGCCTTAAATTGCTTCTTATATAAGTAGTAACCGTCCGCAATGTCAAAGCGGATCACCAGGGTGTCTCCCTGCTGGGCAAAGTCGAAGACAAAGGCTTCCTCTACCGGCAGAAATGACGGTTCGTCACTGAACAGATCATCCATGTTATTGTCGCTTAACTGGGCCGAAGCCACAGTGCTGAATAACAGGGTAATAAATGTCAGGGTGATAACTAAAAGCCGGGACTGATTCACCGAATTACTTCCTCTTTTCAATGTTTAATGCCTGTTCTACCCAGGTACCATAAGCCTCACTTGCCGCACAGGCCGGTACGGCAATCCACTGCGGCACAGCATAAGTGTGCAGCGATGTAACCAGTTGCTCTGCCTCGGCAAGTTTGTGCTGGTGGGTTTTGATTAGCAGCAGGTGTTCCTGATCCTGTATCACTTTGTTTTCCCAACGATACACCGAGGTCATTCCTGGTACTATCTGAACACACGCGGCCAGATGCTGCGCCAATAGCTCGGTAGCAATAGTTTGTGCGTTATCATGCGAATCTGTGGTGCAATATACGATACAAAGGTTTGTCATATTTCCCATAAGACCGGATTTATCCCAAATACTATTCAACTTGTCCGACTTGCCGGCACTTTACCGAGCAAATCGGGTCTGTGACAAGTCAATCATCGTTAGTACGGGATAAACTTGCGATACGATGACTTGGGTTTGCACAATTGTGCCCCATCTTCATTAACTGAACCTTAAGACTGCAACAGGAAACCTACTTTGCGCTTTTTATTATTACTTTTTATTGTCATGCCAATCGCCGAAATTTCGCTGTTGCTGCAGGTGGGTGACTTAATAGGTGGCTGGAATACGGTAGGATTGATTATTGTCACGGCATTCGTGGGCGCTTATCTGGTGCGTCAGGAAGGCATCTCTACCTTGCAAACTGCGCAGGCCAAGCTGGCGCAGAATCAGGTGCCGGGCAATGAAATGCTCGAGGGCATGTTACTGGTGATTGCCGGGGTGTTGTTGGTTACACCGGGCTTTATAACCGATATTCTCGGCTTTACCTTTGCGTTACCGTTTTCGCGAAAATTCATTGCTGCCAGAGCAGCCAGTCACCTGACCGTTAAAACGTTTAATGCAACGCAACAGTCAACCTATCAGTATACCCATCGTCCGTCGGCTCAGGATGACGGCGATACCATTGAAGGCGAATATACCGATAAGTCAGAAAACGTCCCGAACAAGCGCCTGAAATAAGCTTCAGGCACTGTCTGTCAAACTTACAGGGTGGCTTCCAACGCGGCTAACTTCGCTTCCATAAAGGCTTCAAACTGATGCTGGTTTTGTGCCTGGTCTGGGTGTCCCGGCCAGCTCGCAAAGAAACCATACTGATACTCAGTGGCAGGTTTAAACTTAAACAGGTAATCATGGGGCCCGACAAATTGTTCGGCTATATCGCCTTTCTGCACAAATAAAGCCATCCCCAGTTCCAGGTCATCACCGAGAAGGTTTTGTTTGCCGTAGGTGGCTATCATTTTCCAGTTTGGACTTTCTTTTTCGATATAAGCCACACCTTCATGCTTAACCAGACCGGTGATCAGGTTGTCCATGGCAACCGATGATTCCACCGACACAAGGGTACTGGGATCGCCGGCTTTGATGCTGTAAACGGTTGTTACATCGGCGCTGATACCGTCGACTGTCCAACCGTCATATTTTACCTCAAACTGACTTTGCTCAGCGCCATTTTCAAGTAAACGCCAGTGGGTGGCATCGACATTTTTAAAGTGTTGTACGCCGCCATCGACCCAACGCCCTAAGGCCCCCAGACCAACTGACTTACCCACTTTGAGGGCATCGCCACCCCACTCACTGAGTTCATGATAACTGTCGTAACCGTCCTGTCCGACCTGAGGCAAAACGATATCCGTGGTGGTTTTTACAAAGACATCGATACCATTACGCCAGTCCAGGTACAGACGGTAGCCAACCAGATCATTTTCCCAGCCCGGGCCTTCATAGCGCAGGTAATATGAGTGATCGGTGAGCTGTTCCGGCGAAGTAAAGAATTCCACCGTGGAAAACTGAAAATCGTCGGCCACATATTCGGTGCCTTGCCATGCGCCGCCCTGACGAACGGATAATTCTGCGTGGGTTTTTACTACCGGTTGTGCTGGTGCAACCGTTGATTGGGTCTTCGACGGGGCATTATCAGAACAGCCTGAGAGCAGTATGGATGCGGCGAGTAGCGATTGTACGAGGTGCCGTTTCATGGTTTTCTCCGTGTTTAGCTTTAGATAATCAATAGTAAAAATTTAGTTAATCATATTGACAATTGCCACCGGTGGCAATTATTTTAAATATTGTTAACAAAGTTTGTTCCACAGGTGAACCTGTTAACATCTTTTGAATTGGTAATCGCTAAGTGAAGCAAGAGGTGACATGCCAGATTTTAGTTTAAGCCATCGTCGGGCCCTGGTGACCGGTGCCAGCAGAGGCATAGGACAAGCGTTAGCCGTAGCTCTTGCTGAAGCAGGTGCCGATGTTATTTGCGCCAGCTCAACGGCGGGTGGATGCGATGAAACGGTGGCCAGGATTGCCAGCATGGGTACGGTGAAAGTCGCTCAGTTGCATGCCGATCTTAGCGATATGCACGCCGTTCAGGCTCTCGCTGACGATGCGCTCGCGTTATGGGGCGGCATCGATATTCTGGTGAACAATGGCGGCACCATTTTCCGCAGTCCGGCAACAGAGTACCCGTTAGCAGAATGGCAAAATGTCCTCAAAGTGAATCTCGACGCCAGCTTTTTGCTCTGCCAGCAGTTGGGTAAAAAAATGCTGGAACAGGGCAGTGGCAAGATCATTAATATCGCTTCCATGCTCAGTTACAGTGGCGGGATTACCGTACCCGCCTATACCGCCAGCAAGCATGCGATTGCCGGGTTAACCAAAGCCCTGGCTAATGAATGGGGCGCATCGGGGGTTCAGGTCAATGCCATTGCGCCCGGTTATATTCGCACAGATAACACGCAGGCATTGCAGGATGATGCTCAGCGCAGCAACGAAATCTGTGCCCGTATTCCCGCCGGTCGCTGGGGGAATACTGACGATTTAAAAGGGGCCGTGGTGTTTTTAGCCAGTTCGGCCAGCCAGTATATCAACGGCCACGTACTGGCGGTTGATGGTGGCTTTCTGGCCCGTTAATTTACAGGACACAAGATCATGACGACTATATATGAAACCCGCTATGCCATTGGCCAGCAAGAAGCCAAAGGTTACGACACCCAGGCACTACGAGATGCCTTTCTTGCCGATAAGTTGATGCAACCGGGCAAGATTTACTGGGTATACAGCCATTACGAGCGCTTTATGGTAGGGGGCGCTGTGCCGGTTAAAAGCGGTCTTACACTGGATACGCTGGACGCATTGAAATCGGCTTGCTTTACCGCTCGCCGGGAAGTGGGGGTGATCAACGTTGGCGGATCCGGCAGTATAGCAGTCGACGACACGTCGTACGCTCTTGAAAAAGGCGAAGCCCTGTATATTGGTGCGGGTGAGCACAGCGTAACGTTCTATTCTGAAAACAGTGACGAACCGGCCCGTTTCTACCTGAACTCAGCGCCTGCACATGCCAGCTACCCGTGTAAAAAAGTGGGTAAAGAAGAGGCCAACGTGCTGCATCTGGGATCACCTGAAACCGCCAATCAGCGCGATATTCACCAGTTAATTATCAATGGTGTGGTTGATACCTGCCAGTTACAAATGGGCCTCACCCGGCTTTATCCGGGCAGTGTATGGAATACCATGCCGGCCCATCAGCATGATCGCCGTAACGAAGTGTATTTTTATCTGGATGTGCCAGAGGGCCAGGCGGTGAGTCATTTTATGGGAGAGCCCCACGAAACCCGCCATATCTTTGTGCAGAATCACCAGGCCATATTATCACCACCGTGGTCCATTCACTGCGGCTGCGGTACTGCCAACTATGCCTTTATCTGGGGCATGGCCGGCGAGAACCTTGATTATGATGATATGGATAAATTCCCTGCCAGTGAGCTGCGCTAGGAGCGTTTCGATGTTTAAAACGATAATTAGGTTAACCAGTGTCGTGGCTGTGAGCCTGGCATTGGCCAGTTGTGGGTCCAACAATGACAGTGAGGTCACGACTTTGCGTCTTGGACATACACTGGATACCCAGCATTCCGTGCACCAGGCCATGGTGTATTTTGGTGAGCGCCTGAGTGAGCTGTCGGATGGTGCCATGGATGTAAAGATTTATCCGAGCAGTCAGTTGGGCACCGAACGCGAGATGATTGAGTTACTGCAAATTGGTTCGTTATCCATGACCAAAGTTTCGGCCAGTCCGCTTGAGGGCTTTGTGCCGGCCATGAAGATCTTCAGTATCCCCTACATCTTTCGCGATAATGATCACTTCTGGAAAGTGCTCAACAGCGAGGTGGGTAAAGGGTTATTAAAAGGGGTCGAACCGTTTCGCCTGAAAGGCCTTGCCTACTACGATGCTGGCAGCCGCAGTTTTTATACGAATAGCAAACCCATACGAACCCCGGCAGATTTGGCTGGCATGAAAATTAGGGTGCTCAACAGCCCTACTGCAGTGCGCACGGTCAGAGAACTGGGCGGCGCTGCTACGCCGGTGGCCTGGGGTGAGCTCTATACGGCTCTGCAGCAAGGTGTTGTGGACGGCGCAGAGAACAATCCGCCGAGCTATTATTTGTCGCGCCATTATGAAATTGCCCGTTATTACTCGCTGGATGAGCATACGTCGGTACCAGACGTAATGCTGATGTCATTACGGGTGTGGGAAAACCTTACCGACCAGCAACAGGCGTGGGTCGATGAAGCAATGCAGGATTCAGTGCTCTTCCAGCGTAAGGCCTGGCAGGCGTCAACGCTAGATTCTCTGGCAAAAGTCAAAGCTGATGGGGTGGAAGTGATTTATCCCGACAAAAAGCCGTTTGTTGAAGCTGTGAAGCCCTTTCATGAAAGCCTGCGCGGCACTGCCGTTGGCGATCTCATTTCTCAAATAAAGGCCATGTAGTATGCGCAAGGTTATCCGATTGATTGATCAACTCGTTGCCGGCACCTTAATGCTGGCGATGACACTCATATTACTGACCGTGGTGTGGCAGGTGATTTCCCGCTATATCCTGCAGGATCCGGCCTCTGTAACCGAAGAGCTATCGCGCTTTTTACTGATTTGGATTGGTCTGCTCGGGGCCGCTTTTGCTTATCGACAAAAAGTGCATCTGGGCTTCAATCTGATTGTTGAAAAACAGTCTGAGCTAGTCCGTAAGTACATACTTACGCTGGTTGAGTTGCTGGTGATAACATTCTGCGCAACCACATTATTATTTGGCGGCAGCCAGCTGGTGTCACTGACACTGGAGCTGGAGCAAATCTCTGCGGCGCTGGGAATTCGAATGGGCTATGTTTATGTGGTATTACCGGTTTCGGGGCTTCTGCTCATCTGGTACGGGCTAATCAATATTCACAACCTGTGGCTGGCCGACGAAGAAGGAGCACTATAATGGATTACACTGCACTGGTGTTGGTAGTCACCTTCTTTTTACTACTCATTCTGAACGTACCAATTTCGTTTAGCATCGGTATTGCCACCCTGGTGGCGATGCTGATGAGCATTGATTTTACGCCAGCGGTAACCACTATCGCACAACGCATGGCCGGCGGCCTGGACAGCTTTGCTTTGCTCGCCATACCGTTTTTTGTACTGTCAGGCATGATCATGGGGCGCGGTGGTATTGCCAAACGCCTGATCAACTGTGCGCTGGCGCTCATTGGCTCATTGCCTGGCGGACTGGCGTTGGTGAACGTGGTGTCGTGTATGCTGTTTGGTGCAATCTCTGGGTCGGCTGTAGCGACTACCTCGGCCATCGGCAGTTTTATGCTGCCGGAAATGAAAAAGCAGGGTTACGACGAAAACTTCAGTGCAGCGGTTACGGCTGCTGCTTCAACCACCGGTATGCTGATACCGCCAAGCAATATTCTGATTGTGTATGCTATTGCCAGTGGCGGAGTATCTATTGCGGCGCTCTTTATGGCCGGTTACTTACCCGGTGTCATGGTGGGACTGGCGCTGATGATGGTGTGTTTTATTCATGCCAAGCGTAAAGGTTATGCCACCGCCGATCGACTGCCACTAAAAGTTGTGGTGCAGCAGGTGGGGGCAGCGATACCCAGCTTGTTTTTAATCTTTCTGGTTATTGGCGGGATTGTGGGGGGTATTTTTACCGCCACTGAAGCCGGCGCCATTGCAGTGGTTTATTCACTTATCCTGGCGGTGGGCGTTTACCGCGAAGTGAAGCCCAAACAACTGCCGGATATTTTACTGAAATCGGCCGAAACCACCGCTATTGTCATGCTGCTTATTGGTGCTTCTACAGCCATGTCGTGGATGCTGTCCTACGCCAACATTCCGCAAAATATCAGTGCCTTTATGCTGGAGGTGAGTGATAACCCGATTGTTATTCTGCTGCTCATCAACCTGTTGTTAATTGTTGTGGGGGCGTTTCTGGATATGACCCCGGCAGTGCTGATCTTTACGCCGATTTTTCTGCCGGTGGCGGCGGAACTGGGCATGTCACCGCTACAGTTTGGCATTATGATAGTGCTGAATCTGTCGATTGGCTTATGCTCACCACCGGTTGGGGCCGTACTGTTTATTACCTGTGCCATTGCTAAAACACGCCTGGATAAAATTATCCGGCCGTTGCTGCCGCTTTATGTTGCCATGTTTGTGGTGCTGATGCTGGTGACCTATGTGGCCTGGTTTAGTGAAGCCTTACCCGCGCTGTTTGGGGTGTAACAGCCCTGACTGTGCGGGATAGGAATAAATAAGGTGATGGTGCCGAGAGTAGCGTAACCGAGCGGTTAACGTTAAACTCAGCCCGGTTAAATAAAAAACAAAAATAAAGAGTACTCTGCATGGACAAGAAGCCAACCATTAATGATGTGGCACGAATAGCCGGGGTTTCCAAGCGCACCGTTTCCCGGGTTATTAACGGTGCCTCAAATGTTGGCGCCGCGACCCGCGAAAAAATACAGCGGGTGGTTGATGAGTTGGGTTTTTCGCCGGATAAACAGGCCCGGGGACTGGCGGCCAGTCGGTCTTATTTGATTGGACTGATTTATGATAACCCCGATGCGCTCTATATCGACCAGGTGCAGCGCGGTGTCCTCGACGTGTGCTCTAAAAAAGGTTACGAACTGGTGGTACACCCCTGCAGTTACCGCAGCGATGAGTTTGTCAGCAATTGTGTGGGCTTTGTGCGTCGTTCAAATATCGACGGCGTGATTGTTCTGCCGCCGGTGTCTGAGTCGAATGAGCTGGCAGCGGCCCTCGAGAATCATGGCATTAACTATGTAAGGCTGACGTCGGTAGATATTGATGATAAAGAAAATATCGTGGTGTCAGACGATCGCGCAGCATTAAGTGATATGGCGCGCTATCTGGTGTCTTTAGGACACAAGGATATCGCCATAATTAGCGGACCAAACCATTATTACTCCACGGTAGAGCGGTTGGAAGGGATAACCCAGACACTAAAAGAACTGGGGTTATCGATTCCGGCTGAACGAATAGTGGAAGGCAAAAACAGCTACGAGAGTGGCATTGAATGTGCCCGGGCGTTACTGATTCAAACGCCGCGCCCGCAGGTAATTGTGGCCAATAACGATGAAATGGCTGCCGGTGTCCTTAAAGTGGCTCATGAACTGGGTATCGATGTGCCCGGCGAATTATCGGTAGCCGGTTTTGATGATAACTTACTGGCGTCGCGGGTCATTCCGTCACTTACAACGGTACAACGGCCGGTGGTTGCTATGGCAGGCATTGCCGCCAAAAAGATTGTTGCCCTGATTGAAAATAAGCCAGCTGAAGGTGTGGAAGAATACACCATTAAGCCACATCTTATTATTCGCGAATCAACACGCAAAGCCGCCAAACAATAGCAGAGAAAAAATAAAGAAAATCTGCTTTAACGTAATTTGCCACCGGTGGCATTAATGTTAAATGTGTGGTAATTTAATAAACAATTGGAACTAACGTTTAGAGATTTTATGGCCGATCAAACCAAGCTTATACAGGTGCATCCAAACGATAATGTGGCGGTGTCGACCATGGCGCTGTCTGCCGGGACCATCGTAGATACCTTGTCGGTCACCGTTGCCAGTGACATTCCCGCTGGCCATAAAGTCGCCCTGAGCGACATCGCCGCCGGTCAGAAAGTGGTGAAATACGGCTTTGCCATCGGCATTGCGCAGGCTGATATCAAGCGTGGTGATCACGTTCACAGTCACAATTTAAAAACCGCCTTAAGCGGCCAGGAAAACTATCAGTACGAACCGGTAAGCGCGCGAAAACCGGTTACCAGGCCAGCCCAGGCCAGTTTTATGGGCTATCGCCGGCCCAACGGTAAAGTGGGGATCCGAAATGAAGTCTGGATCATCAATACGGTGGGCTGTGTTAATCGCACCGCTGAGCGAATTGCGGCCGAATGTGAACGGCGCTTCTTTGGCGAATGCGATGGTTTTCGGGCATTTACTCATCCGTTTGGCTGTTCGCAGTTGGGCGACGATCTGCACGATACGCAAACTATCCTGGCGTCCCTGGCGTCTCACCCTAACGCCGGCGCGGTGCTGGTGGTGGGTTTGGGGTGCGAGAACAACCAGTTGTCGAATTTACTGGAAAAAGTTGATCGCCCGGCCTCGCAGATCCGGTTCTTTAATTCCCAGCAGGTGGGCGATGAGATCGAAGAAGGCATCGCGCTTATTCATGAAATGCTCGCCGATGTGGGCAAATGTACCCGTGAGCCCATTGATGGCAGCGAGCTGGTACTGGGTGTGAAGTGTGGCGGGAGTGATGCGTTTAGTGGCATTACCGCCAACCCCTTAGTAGGTCGCATGACCGATTTAATGGTTAAACAGAACGGCAGTGTGCTGCAAACTGAAACCCCGGAAATGTTCGGTGCCGAACAGTTACTGATGAACCGGGCGACCAGCCAGGCAGTATTCTCCGACATTGTTGAGCTGGTGAACGACTTTAAACAGTATTTTATCGATAATAATCAACCGATTTATGAAAACCCGTCACCTGGAAATAAGGCCGGAGGCCTTACTACGCTGGAAGAAAAGTCGCTTGGCGCGGTGCAAAAAGGCGGTCAGGCACCGGTTAACGGGGTATTGCAGTACGGCGAGCCTTTATCTAAGAAAGGCCTCAATTTGCTTCAGGCACCGGGTAACGATGCGGTAAGTTCCACTGCACTTGCCGCCAGCGGCGCGCACATCATTTTATTCACCACCGGACGGGGTACCCCGCTCGGCTTTCCTGTACCCACAGTGAAAATCTCATCTAACAGTGAAATTGCTCATAAGAAGCCACACTGGATAGATTTTAATGCAGGTCAGATATTGCAGGGCACCAGTATTGATGACTGTGCTGCTCAGCTGTACCAGCAATGCCTGAATATTGCGTCGGGCGAAAAGACCTGCAACGAGAAAAATGGCAGTCACGAGATAGCGATCTGGAAACGTGGCGTAACCCTGTAACAAAGAGACTGATATGAAACCAATACTATTACACGAAGACAGACTGTTTCCGGCTGACGAAGCAACACGCGCTGTCGCTCGCTCACTGTATAACACAGTCAAAGACCTGCCTATTATCAGCCCCCACGGCCACACCGATCCGCGTTGGTTTGCCTATGACGAAAATTTTGGAAACGCCACAGAACTGTTCATTTTGCCCGATCATTATGTGTTCAGAATGCTCTATAGTCAGGGCGTTACACTGGAGAGTCTGGGCATTCGCCGCTGGGATGGTGGCCCAACCGAAAGCGACCCGCAAAAAATCTGGCAAACCTTTGCTGATCACTATTACCTGTTTGCTGGCACACCATCGAGAATGTGGCTGGATACGGTGTTTAAGAATGTGTTTGGCTTAACCGACATGCTGTGCAGCGAAAATGCCATGGAGTATTACCATTTCATCACCGCTGAGCTGGCCAAAGATGCCTACAAACCACGGGCACTGATGGATCGTTTTAATATTGAACTGATTGCTACCACCGAAGGCGCTCTGGATAATCTTGAGCATCACCGGGTGTTAAAAGGCACTGGCTGGGATAAGCGTGTTATTACCTCATTCCGTCCGGATGATGTAGTCGACGCCTCCCGCGAAGACTTTGCTCAGAATATTGAACTGCTGGGTGAAATTACCGGCGAAAATACTACCGACTGGGATGGTTATCTGGCCGCTATTCGCCAGCGCCGGGAGGTTTTCCGCGAGCATGGTGCAACAGCCACCGATCACGGCCATCCTACCGCCCGCACGGCTGACTTGTCTAAAGCCGAATGTCAGGCATTATTCAGCAAGTGCCTGAGTGGTCAGGCCGGCGACGCCGATCAGGAGTTGTTCCGCGCTCAGATGCTTACCGAATTAGCCGGTATGAGTATTGAAGATGGAATGGTTATGCAAATCCATCCGGGCGCATTTCGTAATCACAATAACGATGTGTTTACCAAATTTGGCCGTGATAAAGGCGCAGATATTCCGCTGCAAACCGAATATGTTAACGCACTGAAACCGCTGCTGGATAAATACGGCAACGATCCACGTCTGAATATTATTTTGTTCACGCTTGATGAAACCGTGTATTCCCGTGAGCTGGCCCCGCTGGCCGGACACTATCCATGCCTCAAACTGGGCCCGGCCTGGTGGTTCCACGATAGTCCGGAAGGCATGCTGCGCTATCGCCATCAGGTAACCGAAACCGCCGGTTTATTTAATACCGTTGGTTTTAACGATGACACCCGCGCCTTCCTGTCGATTCCGGCTCGCCACGACGTAGCCCGCCGCATTGATAGCCGGTTCCTGGCCAATATGGTGGTGGAACATCGAATCAGCGAAGAAGAAGCTGGCAGCCTGATAAAACAACTGTCTTATGACTTAGCGAAGAAAGCTTACAAACTGGGGCAGGCTTAATCATGGTGGCGTCTTTAAACAATGCTACGCTGGCTAACCTGCCAGCCGAGGTAAAAACGCCGGATTACGATCGTGCTGAACGCGGTCGCGGTATTGTGCACATCGGGCCAGGCGCATTTCACCGCGCTCATCAGGCTGTGTATACCGATATGGCCATGGCCTATGGCGGTAACTGGCGTATTACCGGTGTGTCGATGCGCAGCGCTACACTGAAACAAAAGCTGGCCGGGCAGGACAATCTGTATTCACTGGTAGTACTGGACAACGAGCCCTATGTGCAGGTAATCGGCGCCTTCGACAGCGTACTGGTATTAAATGATGACCGTGAAGCCATTATGGCTGCGCTGACCGACGCCAATACTCATATTATTTCGTTAACGATTACTGAGAAAGGCTACTGCCTGACCAGTAATGGTGAACTTGATACGTCACATGCCGACATCATGCACGATTTAACCAATCCTGATGAGCCGGTATCGGCGGTTGGGCTTATTGTGAGCGCGCTCAAGCACCGCTTTGAGCAGCAACAGGCCGATATTACCGTGATCAGCTGCGACAACCTGGCGGATAACGGCAAAAAACTGGCCAAAGCCGTGTTGCAGTTTGCCGAGAAAATCCAGCCGGAACTGGCGCAGTGGATTGAACAAAATATTGCCTTTCCCTGTACCATGGTTGATAGCATTACGCCGGCCACCGATGAAGCACTGATTAGCCTGGCGGCCGATAAGCTGGGTGTTGAAGATGCCTGGCCTATTCAGCGCGAAGGCTTTACCCAGTGGGTGGTTGAGGATAAATTCAGCGGGCCGCGTCCGGCCTGGGAAAAAGTAGGGGTAACCTTCACCGATGATGTGGCTGCCTTTGAAAATGCCAAACTGCGTATTTTAAATGGCACCCACTCAACGCTTGCGTACACCGGGATCCTGCTTGGTAAAGAAACCGTTTATGAAGCGATTAGCGACACCGCGCTGGAAGCGTTTATTCGCCGCTTGCTGAGTGATGAAATTATTCCGTCTATTAACGCTGAAGGCGTGATGGATTTACCCGCCTACGCGGAAGATATTTTAAATCGCTACAAGAATCGCCACATCCGCCACTTGTTGGCACAAATTGCCTGGGATGGTTCGCAGAAGCTGCCTTTCCGGGTGCTCAATACCGTGCGCGACAACTTAAAACTTGGTCAACAGGCGAAATTACTGTGTGTGCCCATTGCCGCGTGGATTTTATTTATTGCCAAACGTGCCAACGATCAGGATGAGCTGGTGGATCCGCTGGCCGAAACCTTAATTGGTTTAGCCAATCAGCACCAGGGTGACCTGTCAGCACTCGGTGCAGCTGTGCTGAATCTGCCTCAGGTGTTCGCCGAACTGACGGCTAACAAATGGTTTAAAGACACCGTGCTGGAATATGTTGAGGTGCTTTCATCCATCAACGGCGACAATGCTGCCGAAGTGTTGGGAGCGCTGTAATGTCCGACTTTAAAAGCCTGATAGAGGGCACGCCATTACTACCGATTCTGCAGCCACAAAGTGTAGAGCAGGCCTTTAATATTGCCGGCGCCGTGCATGCAAGTGGTTTACGTAGTATTGAAGTTGTGCGTCGTACACCGGTAGCAGCGGCCGCCGTGACCGCCATTCGCGAAGCATTTCCGGAGCTGTTGGTGGGCATGGGCACAGTGTTAAATCAGGAGCATGTGCAGGAAGCGGTAGATGCCGGGAGTCAATTTATAATTAGCCCGACTCTCAGTGAAAAACTGCTGTCGGCGCTGAGCGATATTAATATTCCCTATCTGCCTGGTACTGCGTCTCCCTCAGACATTTTACTGGCCGTTGAGGCCGGCTTGTCGGAAGTGAAATTCTTTCCGGCCAGTTTAAGCGGTGGTGCCGCTATGCTGAAAAATTTCAGCGCTATTTTTCCGGAAGTATCACTGTGCCCAACCGGTGGTATTTCCAATTCTAATTTACAAGAGTACAGCAGCCTGCCCAACGTGTTCGCCGTAGGCGGCTCCTGGATGATTCCAAAGCGCTGTGTAGCAAGCGGCGACTGGCAGGGCGTAACTGCTGCCTGTGCGCTGGCGCAACAACAATTTACTAAGGATGCCGCGTGAAAAGAGTCGTCATTTTTGGGGAATGTATGGTGGAACTGGTGTCAACCAGCGCCACCGAACTAAAGAAGAGTTTTGCGGGTGACACTTACAACACCGCAGTGTACTTAAAGCGCAACGCGCCGGGCCTGTCGGTAAGTTATCTGACTGCTATTGGCGAAGACTTTTTAAGTAATGAGCTGCTGTTTGCCATGGGTGATGAGCAAATAAATACCGACCATGTTTATCGCTGTAGCAAGCGTAACCTGGGGTTGTATATGGTACGAACCGACAAGTACGGTGAGCGTACCTTTGCCTACTGGCGGGATGGCTCGGCAGCCACACAAACCCTCAATGTGATGTCTCAGGCCCCGGATAATATTGAGATGTTTTATTTCTCGGGTATTTCGGTGGCTATTTTAGATGTTGAGCAGCGCGAGAAGTTGTTTGACCTGATCAATGCCTTACGCAGCAGCGGATGCCGAATCGTTTTTGATCCTAACTACCGTCCGCGCCTGTGGCGTGATCAGCAGGAAGCTCAGGAGTGGATGGATAAAAGTTATCAGGTTGCTGACATCGCGTTCCCTGGTGGTGATGATCACCTGGCGTTATACGGCCATACCAATGCTGATGATGTGCTCGCCCACCTGGCCCCGTTTGGCATTGGCGAGGTGGTAATGAAAAACGGCGCGGTAGGCGTGCATATTGTCAATCACGAAGGCCAGTTTATCGTTCCGGTGCAAACGGTAACTAACGTGGTGGATACCACCGCCGCTGGCGATGCATTTAACGGCGGCTACCTGGCAGCGCGTTTGTCTGGTAAAAACGTGACTGAGTCAGCCAGCTTTGGTGCCATGGTGGCCGGTACGGTTATTCAGCATCCCGGCGCCATTATTCCGGCTGATACCTTAAGAAAGGCCGTAACCCCCCTTTAATGAATAAATCAGCAGGGTAACTTTGCAGCCCTGCTGGCTTACCGCCCATCCCCGCTAATTACCATTTATCCGTCGTTATTACCGTTAGTCATTTAATCCACCAGACTTGATTTAATCAGGCATTCTGTGTCCGATACCAATTCATATGGAGGATTACCCACTCAGCATGACTGGCAGGCTTTCTGGTTAGGCTTGATTGCGCAGGGTTTACTGCAAAACCAAACAAGTGTAACAACGCCATAGAGCCTGCCAGTCCTGCCCAAAGGGAGTGGCCAAAACGACTTATATCTGTGTTGCGCCCTCTGGACATAGAATGGCTATGCCACAGAGAACGCGTCGTGATTTAAGCCGTTTTGTCTCACTCTGAGAGGGGAATCCTCCATACGGATTGGTATGTTAAACTCAACCGTTAAGGAGACATTTTATGCTTAGATGGATTACAGGTTTGGTTGCCGGATTACTCCTGGCAAATAGCAGCGCGGCCATGGATACCGCTGGTGATTGGTATGGCGAACTCAATATTCAGCCTGGCGTATCATTGCCTGTGGTACTGCATATTGCGGGCACTGAGCCCGACTGGCAGATTAGTCTGGATAGTCCGAGCCAGGGGGCTTTTGGCATTCCGGGCAGAGCCGAAAGTATTTCCGAGACTCAGATAAAGGTGAAGTTTGCTGCCATCGGCGCTTCTTATGAGGCGGCGCTGGAAGACGGCAAGCTGGCAGGGACATTCACTCAAAGCGGCAAATCTTTTGCGCTGACCCTGGCCCGCCAGAGCGAGGAAGGAAAAGAGCAAGCTAAACAAGCCGCGGCACGACCTCAGCACCCTGAAGCGCCTTTTCCCTATACCGTTGAAGAAGTCAGTTACCCCCATACTTCCGGGGCTTTTGAGTTTGCCGCAACGCTTACTCTGCCTGACGGCAAAGGCCCTTTTCCGGCTGCCATACTGGTGTCCGGCTCGGGCCCTCAGGATCGTGATGAAACCCTGATGGGTCATAAGCCTTTTCTGGTGATTGCCGATCACCTGACTAAAGCCGGCGTTGCCGTGTTACGGTTTGACGATCGCGGTACAGCAAAAAGCGGTGGTACCTTTGCCGGGTCAACCATAGAGGATTTCAGCACCGACGTGGCATCTGCTTTCGAGTACTTAAACACCCGGGATGAAATCGACCAGCAAAAAATTGGCCTGATTGGACACAGTGAGGGCGGTGTCACGGCACCATTGTTTGCTGCTCGTCAGCCAGAGGTTGCATATGTTGTGCTGCTCGCAGGATTAGGTGTGGATGGCACAACCTTATGGGCCGAACAGCAACGGGATATGGTGATTGCCTACGGATTGCCCAATGGCGAGGCTATTTATCAGGCGATGCGCGTTTTTGCTGAGCAGGTGATTGCCGGAGAAAGCCCTCAGGCTATAGAGCAGGATTTACTGAGCAAAGGTTATGACAAAGCCACCGCCCAACAGTATCTTAAAGTGGTGGCCAACGAGTGGGGGCGAAGCTTTTTAACCTATCAGCCTGAAGAGGTATTGCCAAAGCTGACTATGCCGGTACTGGCATTAAATGGCGAAAAGGATTTGCAGGTGGCTGCAGCCACGAATATTGGAGGTATGGAGGTCATTTTTGCAAGCTCTGAAAACGAGGATGTGACACTGAAGATACTGCCAGGTCTCAATCACCTTTTTCAGCAGGCTGAATCCGGCCTACCGGACGAATATGGCAGAATTAATCAGACGTTTGCGCCGCAGGCGCTATTGATTATCAGTGACTGGATCAGCAGCCGGGTGGAGGAATAGTGTGAAACAATACTGGCTGCTCCAGGTTACCGGTTGGGGATTATTCTTCGCCATCGACTCAATGTTAAAAGTGACCGCAGGCATAGTCAGCTATCCGTTATTTATCGCTGTCTTTATCCTCTATGGCTTTGCTATGGCGGCTTCACATTGTTTGCGTATCTGGTATCGCCGCTGGCAGCGTTTACCCTTGTTAAAAGTCGTTGCCGGTGTCGTGTCAGCATCCCTGCTTTGTGCCGCCGGGGCAACGAGTCTGATGCTCGGCACCCTGGTGGTCATTAAAAACCCAATTATCCAGCAGGCCAGTGGCTCGTTGCATTTGCTGTTTATTCACAATCTGCTGGTGGTCTGGCCCGTTCTGCTTATCTGGAGTGGCCTGTACTTTTTTATTACCCGGCAACGCAAAGTAGATGAACTTGAAACGTCTCAGGAAGATCTGCAGCAAAACCTGCAACAGGCGCAGTTAAACGCCTTGCTGAGTCAGTTAAATCCGCACTTTATGTTCAACTGCATCAATAATATTCGCGCACTGATTTTAGAAGACGCGGCAAAGGCCAGAGACATGCTGGCCAATCTGGCTGATATGCTAAGGTATAATCTGCAAAGTGATGCCGGAGAAACCTCATCGCTGTCTGCCGAACTGGCTATTGTTGAGACTTACGTGAGCCTGATGAAGATGCAGTATGAATCGCGTCTGGCCTACCAGGTGACGGTGGACGATACAGTTAGCCAGCATTGCCCGGTGCCGCGATTAATGCTGCAATTGCTGGTGGAGAATGCCATTAAGCATGGTATCGCCAAGCAGATAGAGGGCGGCCTGGTAACCGTGACTATCCGGCGTAATGAACAAAACCTGCTGATTGAGGTGACCAATCCTGGCATGCTGGATACCCGGCAGGGCGGGATCGGCGTTGATAATATCCGGCAGCGACTTGCATTGCTGTATGCTGAGCATCATGACCTTAACCTGAGTCAACAGGAAGACAAAGTGGTGGCAAGGGTACTAATACCCTATAAGGACGAAGCATGCGGGTAGTCATTGTAGAAGATAGCCGACTGGCGAGACTGGAATTATGTGAACAGCTTTCTCAATTGCCCGATGTTACGTTAGTGGGGCAGGCGGATACCGTGGAAAGTGCCAGAGGCATGATTAATGAGTTGCAGCCCGACCTTATTCTGCTGGATATCGACCTGCCTGGCGGCAACGGTTTCGATTTGCTTGAGCAACTTGAGGTGTTGCCACTGGTAGTGTTTACCACCGCCTATGATGAGTTTGCCGTGCGTTCCTTTGAAGTGGATGCTCTGGATTATTTGCTAAAGCCCATTACCCTGCCGCGCTTAACCAAAGCGCTGACTAAAGCACAGGGGCAGCTTCGTGCTGAACCCACTGGGCAGACCGATGCAACGCTTCATGCCAACAGTCAGTTGTTTGTCAAAGAGGGGGAACAATGCTGGCTGATAAAACTGCATCAGGTACAGTTGTTTGAGTCGGTGGGTAACTATACCAGGGTCTATTTTGATCAGCATAAGCCGATGTTGAATAAAGCCATTTCTCATATCGAGGCGCGCTTGCCTGAGGCCGAGTTTTTCCGCATTAACCGGTCTGAAATTATCAATCTGGCGTTTATTGACGAGATTGAGGTACCGCTCAACGGACAATGGCAGGTACGCATGCAAAACGGCCGTATTCTGGTGCCTTCCCGCCGCCAGGCACAGGCATTTAAGCAGCGGTTATCACTGTAAGCTGATTTAAACGATGTTATCCTCAGGCTATCAATATGCAGGAAGAATAAAAATATGAAACCGATAGTATATGTTTCAGGTACCTTTGACCTGTTTCACAGTAATCACGTGAAAATGATTGAATATGGCGCCGGTTTTGGTG
Organism: uncultured Alteromonas sp.; assembly: GCF_913058315.1. Classification (GTDB taxonomy): domain Bacteria; phylum Pseudomonadota; class Gammaproteobacteria; order Enterobacterales; family Alteromonadaceae; genus Alteromonas. The sequence goes on from NZ_CAJXQY010000017.1 coordinate 30,449, forward strand.
GCACCCTGATTGTAGGGGTGAGTACGGATGAGTTGGTTTGTACCTATAAAAATCCCCCGGCCGTGCCTTATGAAGAGCGGGCAACCATTATTTCTGCCCTGAAATATCCGAACATGGTGATCCCACAACGCTCACTGGATCACACCGACCGTGTGAAAGACCTCAATATCGATGTGTTTGTGGTAGGCGATGACTGGCGCGGTAAGTATGATTATCTGCGCGATTTGGGCGTGGAAGTGTATTACTTCCCTTATGGTGAAGGGGTCAGTACGTCCAAGCTGAAAGAGCAAATTACTGAGCAGTACACCAAACTGAAAAGTACCGCAGACAAACACGAAAATCCGGAGATTAAAAAGCCATGAAGCGTATTTTAATCACTGGCGGCAGCGGCGACTGGGCGCAGAGTTTTAAGCAGCAATATGGTGACCAATTCCATATTGATACACCAGGGCGCGGTGACCTTAACGTCACCAGTGAAGACTCTGTTAAAGCCTACTTCGCTGGCCTGTCTGCGCCCTATGATATTGTGATCAACAATGCCGGCTCCATCCATCCCAAGCGTATTCTGGAGTCAGACAGTGCGTTGTGGGTTAATGATATTCAGGTCAATCTGGTGGGGACTTATTACGTATGTAAGTATGCACTTACTGCTTCGGAATCTACTCAGCTAATTCAGATTTCATCAACGGCTGGGTTTAACGCTTATAAGGACTGGTCGTCTTACTGCGCGTCCAAAGCCGGTGTGATCACCTTATCGAAAAGCCTCGCTGCCGATGGCTACAACTCTATTTGTTTATGCCCCGGCGCTATTGATACCAAATTCCGCGATTACTTTGATTTGCCTAACAACAATATGATGACCTGTGAGCAACTCAACGATTACGTGATGCAGGTTATAAATGGTGATTTCAAGCCGGGGGATGTATTGTTTATCCGGGCCAACGAGTTCGTTCTGAATCCGTAGAATGGCCGGGGCTAGGGTCAACAGACCCTCGGACTTAATTCTGCGAAGAGAAAGAATAAATCCCTTTGCACTTTATGGGCATGGTGGTGCTGGTCAGCGTCTCAGTCGAGATGTGCCTGGGGCTGCCGCCTGGGGCTGCCAGTTACCGAGTATTGTTGAAGGGGTAATTGGGTTGAGAGGAGCGTCAGCCGTTGTTTTTGCCCAGGCCACTCGCTGGGCTATAGCGGCACCGGGCCCGTAATTGCCGATTTCTTCATAGTTAACGGTGTGTTCCTTTTCCTCACTATTCCAATTGTGCCAACCTGCCGGATGGATATGCTTACCGAGGTAGCTATTGGTAATAAGGGTGTTGGCATGGTGGCGCCAAGGGCGTCCCAGATAAACCCCAGATACATCATCCGGTGCGGTGAACTGGCAATCATTGAAAACCAGGCCATAAGGCTGATTTTGTTCAGTGGAAGCAGCCGTTACATAACTATCTGAGCGTAGTGACTGAATCTGGCAGTGGTTAAAGTAAGCCGTTCCGCCACCAAAGATAAAGTCGACCGAACCTTCAACATAGCAATTTTCAAAATAGCTGCGGTGACCCTCACCGGCTACATACAAGGTATCCTGAAAGCCCTTTAAGCTAACATTGTAAAAAGCCGCGCGATCTGCCTCAACATGCAAGGCTACTGCTTGTCCCACCGGCCCTGCGGTATTTTCGATAGTCAGGTTTACAGCGGTAAAATCATTGCCCGCTACCCGCATAGTGTAGGTATGAAATGTCGAGTTTCGGCCATGATTTATTTTGTTGAAGTGGTCACTAAAGCGAATGATGGTGTTGTCACGACTTTCGCCAATGATTGTGACGCGTGTATTCCAGGAATAGACATTGACCTTCTCTTCATATACGCCATTTTTTACCTTTATGGTGATCTCTTCCCAGGGAAAGGTTTTCGTATCGTTAATTGCTTCTTGGATACTGGTGTACTGAGCGGTACCGTCTTTCGCGACAGTGAGCAATGTTTCATAGGCGTAAGCCTGGCCGCAAAAAAGTAACAAGATCAATGAAATGCGAAACATAGAAAAACCTTCTTAATTGCGTTTGATGAGTCTGTAGCTTAGTAAAAAGTAGTGGGAGGAGCGTCTCCCACTACCGTCCCTTACTTAAAAGTTATAGCGGGCGCCCAGGAAGTATTGCGTGCCGGTATGGCTGTATTCGCGGGTGAGATCCATGGTGCCATCTCCGGTACCGTAAATTCTTTCTTCTTCATCGGTCAGGTTAATGATTTCAAGAGAAATCGTTAGATTCTCATTGATATTGTAGAACGATGAGACGTCCACATGGGTTGGGCCATATTTACGTTCCTGCACGTGACCATTACCACCTGGTTCCCTTAATAGATAGTCATCGCGTTTATTCATAGAAATACGGGCACCGTAGTTTTCTTTCTCGTAATATAAGGTCATGTTGTAAGAATTTGGTGACAGGCCCGTTGAGTCCTCGGCGGTCACACGGGTGTAGTTAGCTACTACACCAAAATCAGACAGCCAGTTATCAAAGAATGTAAATGGCTGTTGATACATCAATTCAAAGCCTTTCACAGTAAAACCTTCATTATTATTGACCGGAATATTATGGGTATAAACCTGTGTTGCCGGATCACCTAATGGTGCGGTTGCCTGATAGTCCGGGTCGGCATAAATGGAATCCCAGAACTCTTCATCAATCAGCTTTTCAACTTGCTCGGAGCGTAATGACGTGATAATTTCCTTGTTAAACAGGGTCATTGCTAGCACAGAACCTTCGTCAAAGTACCATTCCAGAGCCAGGTCAACGTCATTTGATTCGTATGGGTTCAGACCAGGATTGCCCAGGTTACCTACGGTAAACGTGGTGTAGCCAAAGCTGGGTGAGGCAATATTAAGCGAGCCCAGACTCGGCCGAGTCATACTGCGCCCATAAGACAACCGGGTTAATAAGTCATCGGTGATTTCTAGCGTCAGGTTCATGGACGGCAGGAAGTTATTGTAATCACGTTCTACGGATATCGGTGAGCCACCAACCACGGCTTCAGAAGTTACCTGAGTATTGACATAGCGCACACCAAAATTCGTACGCAGTAGCATTCTGCCAATGTCGGCATCTCCATTATATTCGAGATACAGGGCTTTAGTCTCTTCGGTAACGTTCCAACCCTGGTCGACAAGCGGTGTGTAGTTGTGGGTTAAAATGCCGTCTTCTTCCAGCTTGGCAAAATCGGCCACCAAAAATGGGACTAGTGTAGTATTACTTAAACCCGCACCAAAATCTGAATGTGGGAACGGCCGGGCATATTGCGATGGATCGAAGGGCGTAAAGTTGCCGTTACCGGTACGGTACTCCACTTCCCGATTATTAAAAGCAACGCCGGTTTTAATGTCAAAGCGGTCGCCTAAATATATCAGGTCAAGTTTCGTGGTGTAATTGGTTTTCTTAACCTGATCAATACGGTTTGAGCCATTAACAACGTCAACGAAATTATCTGGATCGGACATGTCATAATCACCGTAATCGACGTTTGCTGTCTTGCCATTACTGTAATCATAGGCATAGTAGTGTGGTACAGAACGATAGTAATAACGAATCTCTTCACGATCTGCGTCATTGGTAGCGTAACCGCTCATAAAGTCCAACTGCAGGCTGTCGGTGATCTGCCAGTCACCGGAAAATACTACCTGGTCAAAAGCGGAGTCTGAAACCTGATAGCGGCTTTCATACCAGGAAGTCACATTGTCAAACTTGCCGGCAATAAGAATTTTACCCGTTTCATCCACAGTAAATTCGAGCGGCGTCTGACCCTGGAAATTACCTGGTGCACCACGGTTGATAAACCATTCCATGGAATTATAGCTGCGACGATCATTTTCAAGTTCAGAGTGGAGAATATCCAGCGTAAAGAGCAGATAATCACTGGGTTTGTATTGCAGTGAGCCAGTTAACCCTAAGCGGCTTTGATCATTCCCAAAATAGTCAGCTCTGGGTAGCCGCGGTACCCAGAGACAAGAAATCGCTTGTTCCGCACCACAGTAATTATCTGGTGTACCATTAATGGTTGTTAATTGCGAGGTATCGCCCCATGTGCCATCACCAATCTGGTAGGTCGGTTGCCAGCGCACGCTACCAAAACCTTCCTGGCGAATGGTGCGGTCAGAGAGAGCAACCGAGAACAAGGCTCCAAAAGTATCGTCGGCGAAGGTATCGCTAATCAGGAAGGCTACCCTGGGATCGGTTTTCTGAGTCAGGTCATTATACCCGCCCTTGACCGATATTGATGATTGAAACCCATTACTGTCGAAGGGACGAGCGGTATACATATCAACGGTACCGGCAATACCGCCTTCTTCAATTGACGCCGTTTGGGTCTTCTGAATATCGATACGGTTAAACAATTCCGACGCAAACACGTGGAAATCAAATGAGCGGCTGCTATTAACGGTAACGCCGCCCGAGTCCAGGCCGTCACTTCCGGCTGGCACTTCCATGCCATTTAAGGTTGTGCGGGTAAAGCCCGGACTGAAACCACGGAGCGTAATATTACGGCCCTCGCCACCCTCTCTTGAAATCGCCACGCCGGGTACCCGCTGAATCGCTTCTGCCACATTTAAATCAGGAAACTTACCAATATCCTCAGCCATGATAGAGTCTTTGACATTGGCTGAGTCTCGTTTGGCATCGAGGGCTTTGAGTAATGAACCGCGAAAGCCTTTAACACTGATTATTTCCAGGTCGTTCGTTTCTTCCGTCTCTGCTTCTTGAGCCGTTACCGAACTTGCAATGCCTACTAGTAGCAATGCCGAGGCGATTTGTGATGCGAGTCTTTTTTGCTTAAATGTTTTCATAGTTATGCCTGCATTTGTAATGGTGTAGTAGGGGTTGGTACTTGCATGTTATTAACACTCAAAACATTAAATGCCACCGGTAGCATTATGTCAACAAAATGTGTATATATTGTTAAAGTTCTTCGTATTTGAAACAAATGTCAGCCAGACTCAGCTAATTTTGAGGAGGGACTGTTCTGAAATTAGTTTAACTACATCGTGTATCGCCCGCGCAAGCCGTATACGATGATTATCTTAATGTGCTTTTTATCCAGTTGAGAATTTTATGGCGGGTAGCAGTCGAAACCCAGTGCTCATTAACCGGGGTCACCAGCGCTTCTTTGTCACTGTTAATAACGTTGTAAACGGCATAGCTGGTCGTCGGCGGGCACACATTGTCGTTAAATCCCCAGGTCATAAAGGTTGGTACTGTGACTCGCCGCGCAAAATTAATCACATCGTAGTAGCGCAGAGTGTGGCGTTTTTCTGGGGTATCCATGCCCGAGTATCGCGTAAATAAATGAGGGTAGCCGCCGGTTCGCCCGTATTGGTAGGCGATCATATCACTTAGAGCTGGATGGTTAGCTGCAACAGCGGTGACGCGTTTATCAAGCCCTGCGGTGATCAGCGCCAGTGCGCCTCCCTGACTGCCCCCCTGGGCAATGAGGTTTTTACCGTCCCACTCGGGCAACGTAGTCAGGTAATCGATGACCCGTAATGATGATAAATACGCTTTCTTCATGTAGTAGCTGTCTCGATCATCCAGTCCGTTTACTAAGTAACTGTTGTTACCACGGCCGAATGCTGCACTGATTTCGTTGTAGGTAGGTCTGTCCAGATCGGGACGAATACCATGGATCTCCATATCAAAACGAATCATGCCCTGTTCGCCATAAAAGCGATGCTTTTGTGGTGTTAGAGGCTTAATACCAGCCCCCGGTGGTGAGAAAACGACTGGGAATTTCCCGGCCTGTGTGGGTATGGTTAAGTAGCCATAAACGAACTGACCCGTTTTATAGGCCTGGATCTTAATGAGATAGCGGTTGATAAGATGATCAGACAGTTCGGCTACCCAGGTTCGCTCGACGACCATTGGGACTTGTTGAGCTTGCTCTATTTGCGCTTGCCAATAACTATCAAAGTCATCGGGCATACTGGTAGAAGGGACTATCTTCTCCGGCTCAAAGCCCAGTTTAATGTGATATTGGTAGTTTGCGCCATCAATCGTTGTGCTCAACTGCAATTCCCTGAAACCCGGCTCGTGCATGGTGCCGGCATTGACAATTCCCTCACCTTGCTGGTTCAGCGATATGCTGCCTGAGGTATCGGCGGCTAGCATATCGGTACCGATTTTATAGTCTATTTCGAGTCCGTGTTGTTTTATGCCATAGTGATAAATGGCGACTTCAACACTGGCCTGTTCATTAATACTGTACAGCCAGTCACTGCTGTCTGGCGTAACAACCCACATTACGTCACTGCGGTAGGGATTGTTTTCTGCTAAGGCATTGCAGGATAAAAGAATACTAATGAATAGGCCAAATACCTTATTTAACAAAATGGACTCCTGATCATCTTTCGGGACAAAATAAAAGTAGTCGAGAATTCGGCCAGGTTATGTGTTGAACATACCTGGTCAACGGAGCGTTTACAGTGTGTCGCGGTAAACATATTGAGCCAGTGGGTGATTACGTGCACGCAAGTCACGAATAAAGAACTGCGCAACCTTGGAAGCGCCTACCACATTGAGGTGTGTGTTGTCGGTTTTTCCTTCCGGATAACGGGTGTATAGGTCGGGTGGTACCTGGATAAAGTACTGGCGACTCTCAGGTTCACCGATAGCTTTTAAGAACCCACAGGTTTGCTCATTCAGGTCAAAAAACTCAACCCCTTCTGCTTTGGCTACCTGTCTTGCGGCATTGGCGTAATCGGTCAGTTTGCGTTGCAAGTTGCCGTTGTCGTCAAAGTGGCGACGACAAATCGAGCTGGCAATCATCGGTATGGCATTTTTGTCACGCACATCCTTAATGTAGCGGCGCAGAAATGCAGGATAATCCTTGTCGGCAGAAGCATAGCGCGCCGGATCGTCTTTTTTCTGGTCGTTATGACCGAACTGAATTAAAACATAATCGCCTTCTTTGAGCTCGGATAACACCAGTGCCCAGCGTCCTTCATTGATGAAGCGGCGAGTACTGCGGCCATTGGCAGCATGGTTTACGATTTCCAGTTCTTCGTTCATGTACTGAGGCAGTAACTGGCCCCAGCCACGTTCAGGATAAGCCAGGTTGGGTTTGTCAGACATAGTTGAGTCGCCCACCAGATGCAGCGCTGCCCGGGTAGGATCCCAGGCCAGAGAATGAGAGCAAAAAGCCGACAGTATCAGCGCAAAGACAACGCGTTTCATCTTTTCTCCTTAAAATAAAAAAAGGCCATTTGTAAAAAATGGCCTGGGGACCGGGCGTGGGAGCAGGTGTTAAATTGGTTCGTAACACCTGTTTCCCGACCCGGTCCAACAGCGGATCAAATGATCCTTGGGCACACTATCAAAACGTTACATTCTGTAGCTGGCACCGATGAAGAACTGACGCCCGGTTTGGGTGACATTCCACAAGCGGCCGCCAATATTGGGTGACACAAGCGCAACAATCGGCTCGTCGGTCAGGTTAATCCCTTCAATAGAAATTTTCAGGTTTTCTGACACATTGTAGCTCGCCGAGAAATCAACATGGGTGGTGGCATCCACATAGCGTTCTTTGTTCGGATCACTCTGGAATGACGTAGTAAATTCGCTGCGTTTCGCCATCGAAATACGCGCACTGAACAAGTCATTTTCCCAGTAAACCGTAAAGTTAGACGATTTGTCTGACTGACCGGTGAGATTCACGTCGGCATCAACAAAAGTCATGTTTGCCAGCACACCAAAGTTTTTCACCCACTCAGGTCCAGGCAGGAAGTCCAGTTTTTGTTGGTACTGCACTTCGTAACCGTCGAGCTTGCCACCGCCGCCATTAACCGGGCGACGCACTTCAAAGTCGGCATTATTCACGATATCCGCCTGACCACCCAGTACGCTGTCTGGTAAGCCAATTTGCTGCCAGTTAAGCGTACTGGTTTCATTGGTCGGGAACGACTCAATGTCCTTAATGAAGTAGGCGAAAGACAGTAACGCGCCTTCATCAAAGTAGTACTCGGCAGACAGGTCGTAGTTGGTAGCGCGGAACGGTTCGATGAACGGGTTACCATAGCTAACACCCAGGTTGAATGGGTCTACACTGCCGCCCGGCGACAATGTGCTCAGGCCAGGGCGAGACATCACATCGGCATAAGAGGCACGTAATACCACGTCTTCGGTGAGATCGAGTGCCAGGTTAACCGAGGGCAGCGTATCGCTGTAATCGTTTTTAACCGTGGTTGGGTCACCGTTTACCAGGCCAGTCGATTCAACATCGGTTGTCGCATAGCGCACACCGGCGTTACCACGCAGGTCCATATCGCCAACCGGGAAGAAGAAGTCAGCCTGAATAAAGTAACTCATGTTTTCTTCGCCAACCGCGTAGGTATCACCACCCCGAGGGGCATAGCTCCAACCACCACTGGCAAGGAATTGCGGCAGCTGCGCGTTATCGGCCATAAAGAATGACTGACCGCCGGCACTTACCACATTACCATCGGCAGCGGTTACCACGTTGCTGATGCCAAAGGCGACGTTATCCACGGTACCATCGGCGGCATCTGCATTGGCAAAAGTACCGTCTGCCCGAGAACCGGCAATTTCGTACATGTAATCTTTGTAGGTAACACCACCTTTCAGCGTTACTGAATCATTCAGGATATAAGCAAAATCAAGGCGTGCGTTGTCGTAGCTGGATTCTGCATCATATAAACGGTCGCGGTACTCTGACAATTCCCAGTTAGCCGGGTTAGCGGTATCAAAACTGTAGCCAATGGTCGGACTCATGGGGCTGCTGTAATCAAAGGTTACCGCAGAGCTGCTTTCGGCATAATCGAGCATGCGGCGCGAGTCATTTTCACTGAAGTGCTCATATATAATGGTGGTTTCACGATTATCCAGTACCGACTCAGAAGTCCCTGCTAACAGATGCAGTTTTAGATCGTCGTTAATATGATGCTCAACATCCACACTGAACTGGGTAAATTCAGACTCCCAGTTGGACTCAAAGTTTTCCGAGCGGATATCCACATCGTGAGCGGTAGCCGCCACAATGCTGTCGTTACCGTCAATGGTGTAGTCGGTCAGGTAAGTCTGACCAACACCTAAAGAGTTGGTCCGCGCCAAAGAGATGGCCTGCATAAATGGTTCAAGACGCTGAGCTTCAACTTTTGCGTATAAGGCATCTACTGTAACCGTAGTATCCTCGGTAGGCGCAAACTGCAGTGAGGCGGTCAGACCGGTGCGGTCCAGGTCGTGACTTTTATCGGCAAAACGCGGAAACCGCGGGTGCCAGTAACTGCTCAGGTCTTCACTTTGAGTACCCAGGCAGGACTCGTCCGTACAGAAATTGTCATCTTCCCAGCGGCCGGTGTCAGCGCCAATATTGCTGACTAACTGCGAAGAAAACGACGCAGAGACTAAAAAGCCAAACGTGCGATCTTCATTCGTGTAGCTGGTCAGAGCCGACAGTCGGGGATCAGTTTCTTCAGACTGGTCGTTATATGTGCCCTGTACGTTAATGGCAGTCACATTGTTTTTAAAGTCAAATGGACGGCCGGTGGTCAAATCAACAGTGGCGCCCAGAGTACCCTCTTCTATTTCAGCAGAAGAGGTTTTATGTACGGTTAACTGACTGAATAACTCAGAAGCAAAAACGTTAAAATCGAATGCCCGGCTTTTACGCACGCCGCCAGGACCGGCTGACAGTGACTGCGCCTGCATGCCATTAAGCTGCACACGGGTAAAGCTTGAGTTCAGACCACGAACGGTTATTTCACGCCCCTGACCGGCATCACGGCTGATAGCGATGCCTGGGATACGTTGTAACGATTCGGCCAGGTTCTGATCAGGGAAGTCAGCAATATCTTCAGCGAGAATAGTGTCGACCGCGCCGGCTGATGCGCGTTTGGTGATCAGGGCTTTTTGCAGGCTGTCTGCAAAGCTCGAGGCGCGAACCTCAATAATTTCAACATCATTGTCTTGCGCTTCCTGGGCCTGCACCAGTGCAGGCGTTAGTAAAGCACAGGCTACCGCCAGACTTAATGGGGCTTTGTTAAAACTCTTGGCAAATTTCATTCGTGGCTTCCTCACGTTTTTTATTAACCTGTTCCGCAGTGCATTCTTTCCGTCAGTGTCTGCTGAACATGTTGTGTGCATGGGTACGTATTCTGTTAAACCTGTTGTTATTATGTGTATCGGTTAACAAGCGCTTAACAATATAGATATAAATGCTACCGGTGGCAACCGCCGTTCACAAAATTTTCAAGAATTCGCTGCTTTTGTCATTTATGTTCCATATTAGAAACATTGAGTGGTTAGTTTACCTAGCCTCCAGGCTAGTGTTTTTATACTAAAGATTAACTACTTAGGTGATTTTTTGTGGCTTTCTATAGCACTATTTTCTGCATTTGTTATGGTGTTTACATGTTGACAACATTAGTGAAATTACTAAAATGCTACCGGTAGCATAATTTATTTACATTTTTTCAACAGGGGTCGAAAATGATAAGACAGGTGATTAGGACAATGCTGGTAACACTGCTGTTGGTAACAGCCACCGTATCAGCGCAAACTGACACGCTGGATAACACCAAGCCTTGGTATCAACGCATGGTGGAATCAGAAATGGTTCGTTTCCCACAAGCCTGGATGATGGACTGGGATAAAGAGCCCACCTGGGACTATGTACACGGGTTAAACCTGTTGGGGTTTGCCCGGGTCTATGAAAAAACCGGCGACAAGCGGTATTTCGATTACCTTAAAGGTTACTACGACCAGCTCATCGATGAGCAGGGAAATATCGCTACCTATAAAGCAGAAAAGTTTAATATCGATATGCTCAATGCCGGTAAGGTTCTGTTTTTCTTGTATGACCAAACCGGTGATGAGAAGTATATGCTCGCGGCAGACAAACTGCGCGCTCAGCTGAATGAACATCCGCGTACCAGCGAAGGCGGGTTTTGGCATAAAAAACGTTATCCCAGTCAGATGTGGCTCGATGGCCTGTACATGGGCGCCCCATTTTATGCTGAGTACATTATGCGCGCCAGAAATCCAGAGCAGCTCGACGACGTATTTTTACAGTTCGAGTTAATTGAAAAACACCTGTATGACCCGGAAACGGGGTTGCCCCGCCATGGTTGGGATGAGTCACGGGATCAAAAATGGTCCGACAAAAACACGGGTTTATCACCTCATCACTGGTCACGAGCGCTTGGCTGGTATGCCATGGCAATGGTAGATGTAATGGACGTCGTGCCGGCTCAAAATTCAAAAAGAGCCTGGCTGGCGGCTCGCTTTGAGAAATTTATGTCGCAGGTAGTGAAATATCAGGATGCCACCGGCACCTGGTATCAGGTTACCGATTTGGGAGATCGCGAAGGTAACTACCTGGAAGCTTCAGGTACGGCGATGTTGACGTATGCCATGGCACGTGGCGTTAACCTGGGAGTATTACCAGAGTCTTACCGCGCCCATGCTGAAAAAGGCTTTGCCGGGCTGGTGGACCAAATGATTTCAGTGGATCCGACTACTAACGTGATTAGCCTTAATCAGGTGTGTGCGGTGGCGGGTCTGGGCGGCAATCCCTATCGCGACGGCAGTTTCGAGTATTACATGAGCGAGCCTATTCGCCCGAATGATGCCAAAGGCGTGGGTCCTTTCATTCTGGCAGCGCTGGAACTGGGTAAATAACCAATGCGCAGTATTGCCCGGCTCTGTGCACTTACGCTGCCCCTGTGTATTCTTGCAGGGTGCAGCGGTCAGCAAAATGCTACGTCGCTGCAAAGCGACGATAACCGGTTGCATATCAGCGACCTGGGCAATGGTTTTTATAAAAACCCGATACTGCATATTGATTATTCCGATCCGGATGTGGTGGCAGTAGACGGTAACTATTATATGACGGCGTCGAGTTTTAATGCTTCGCCGGGGTTACCGGTGCTGCATTCAACGGATTTAGTTAACTGGACACTGATCAACTATGCCCTGCCTCAACAGGTACCCGTAGCCCATTACGATAAGCCCCAGCATGGCAATGGCGTATGGGCCCCCAACTTTCGCTATCACGACGGCAAGTACTGGATTTTTTATCCCGATCCGGACTTTGGTATTTATGTTGTGACGGCCGAGGATCCGGCCGGCACCTGGAGTGAACCACGGCTTATTCTGCCGGGCAAAGGCATAATCGACCCAACGCCGCTGTGGGACGCAAACGGTAAAGCTTATTTGTTACACGCCTGGGCGAAAAGCCGGGCCGGATTCAACAACCTACTGAGCCTGCATGAAATGGCGCCTGACACGTCCTGGGTAAACCCGGAGTACACAACCATTGTGGATGGCCATCAGCTACCGGGATACCGAACCCTTGAGGGGCCAAAGTTTTATCAGCGCAATGGCTATTACTACATTTTTGCCCCGGCCGGTGGTGTAGAAACCGGCTGGCAGGCGGTATTCCGTTCGCGGAATATTTTCGGCCCTTATGAACATAAAACGGTGATGGCCCAGGGCAATACGTTAATAAACGGCCCGCATCAGGGAAGTTGGGTGAACACCCGTAGCGGCGAAGACTGGTTTATTCACTTTCAATCCCGCAAGGCTTATGGTCGTATCGTTCATTTACAGCCGGTAACCTGGGTGAATAACTGGCCGGTGATTGGTAAGGACAGCGATGGCGATGGTATCGGTGAGCCGGTTTATACCTATCGTAAACCGGTTAGCACAGCGCCTGGCCACATTATGCCGCAGCCAACCTCCGATGAATTTATCGATAAAAAGGTGGGTCTTCAGTGGCAGTGGAATGGTAACTTCAAACCACACTGGCTGAAAGTTAATGAAGGCCAGCTTATTCTGAAGGCCATGCCGAAAGTACCGGACACCGGAAATAACTTATGGATGACACCTAATCTGATGCTGCAAAAACTGCCGGCACAGACATTTCAGGTTCGCAGCAAACTGATGGTACCCACAGCAAAAGCGGATATTGAAACCGGCTTACTGCTGTTTGGCGAAGATTACGCCTGGATTGGCATCAAAACCATTAATAACGCACCGCATCTGGTCTACGTGCAATGTCGTGGTGCCCGTAAAGGGTGTAACGAGAGCGTTCACGACTACGGTGAAGTAGAGCATGAGAGTATAGAACTCAGGTACATTCTGGCCTCTGATGCTACGGCGGTATTTGCTTATCGTTACCACGACGGCGATGTCTTTACCGTTGTTGGCGAACAATTTAAGGCCCGTCGGGGACGATGGGTGGGGGCGAAAACCGGGGTCTTTGCCGTGGGTGAGCCCGGCACCGAAGCGCGTTATAACTATGTCCGCTTTCTCCCTATGCTCAGAGAGGTTTTGTAGTGAAGTATCAGCGGCTTTTTGCAGTTGTATTGAGTCTGCTTTTGTCAGGCTCGCTGGCAGGTAAGGATATCATCGTCGACGACAGTTATTCCCCGGGGGAGCGCTACGCCCGTTACAAGCCTGAACATCCTGAACTTGAATGGCCCCTGCAGACCTTCAGGGCAGGCCAGAGCATTGCCTTTGAAAGACCTTATAAGCGCCTGGCCAGACGCGACCTTCATGCGGATGTCTTTTATCCGTCGGTAGAAAATCAAAACGGTCAGGCAATCGTGTTGGTGCACGGCGGCGGCTGGCGCTCCGGGAATAAGTCACACTTTTATCCTCTGGCGCATTTGCTGGCCCAGCGTGGTTACGTGGTGATGACGCCGGAATACCGACTGTCCGTTGAAGCGCCCTATCCCGCGGGTATGATAGATATTAATGATGCTATCAGCTGGTTACGGGAACGGGCTGAAGACTTCTCGATTAACCCGGACAAAATTGCCATTGGCGGTGGCTCTTCCGGTGGTCAGATGGCTGCTCTGGCCGGGCATGCTGCGCAAAGCGGAAAATATCATTCTCAGCCAGCACAAAATAGCACGGTTAACGCCGTGATAGACCTGGACGGCGTGCTCGACTTCACCACGGAGCTGGCCCTGCAGTTTGAAAATAAAAAGCAGCATAACTCGGCTGCAGCGTTATGGTTGGGCGGCACCTATGAGGAGCTGCCACAGATTTGGGCAGAGGCTTCGGCAACGCACTCTCTGCATCGGCAGTCACCCCCAACGCTTATCATCAGCAGCGGCCAGCCAAGGTTTACTGCTGGCCATGCCGAAATAACCGCCTACCTGAAAAAGCATCATATTATTCATCAGTACATTGAGCTGGATAAAACCATTCATACCTTTTGGTTATTTGAACCTTATTTAAGTAAAACCGCGCAATGGATTGATACCTTTTTACAGCGAGTTCAAAAACAAGGAGAACAGCAGTGACATTGTCTTTAACCCGCAGAAATCTGTTAAAACTGGTTGGTCAGGGCTCAGCTGCCGCTGGCATGGTAAGTTTAAGTGGTTGTACAGGCGCTGTGCAGTCTGACGGAGCCTTTGCCTGGAGCGATCAGGCTAAGGCCATCCGCTCCCGGATAGTGCCCCCCAGCTTTCCCGACACCACGCTGAGCATTGCCGAACTTGGTGCCAAGCCAGGTAAAGGGCACAATGTCGGCCCGCAAATCAAACAGGCCATTGAGCAACTCTCCGCTAAAGGTGGCGGCAAAGTAGTGGTACCAGCAGGGGAATACTACACCGGGCCGGTGCACTTGCTGTCGAACATTAACCTGCATATCGAAGAAGGTGCCACACTGCACTTTATTCCCGATCCTGAACTGTATAAGCCTTATGTTTTTACCCGCTGGGAAGGCACTGAGCTGATGGGCTATTCGCCGCTGATTTATGCATTTGAACAAACTAATGTGGCCGTTACCGGCAAAGGTACCCTGGAGGGGGGCGGCAGTCCGCAGCACTGGTGGCCCTGGAAAGGTAAGTGGAAAGCAGCGAAGTGGGGCGACGATCCGGTGGAAAACCAGAAATTCACCCGCGATGTGCTGCGCCAGATGGGCGAAGACAATGTGCCGGTAAGCGAACGGGTATTCGAGGAAAATTACCTGCGCCCACCGTTTATCCAGCCGTATCGTTGTAAAAATGTGCTGATTGAAGGCGTTACCATTAAAAACTCGCCCTTCTGGCTGGTTAATCCGGTGCTATGTGAAAATGTGACGGTGCGGGCAGTGCATTGCGACAGTCACGGTCCAAACTCCGATGGTTGCGACCCGGAAAGTTGTAAAGATGTGCTGATTGAAGATTGCCTGTTTAACACCGGCGATGACTGCATTGCGATCAAATCCGGTCGTAACGGCGATGGCCGGCGGGTGGCAACGCCTTGTGAAAACATCCTGATCAATGAGTGCAAAATGGCGGCCGGTCATGGTGGTGTGGTGATTGGCAGTGAAATTTCTGGTGGGGTGCGCAACTTGTATGCCCAGCATTGCGAAATGAGCAGTCCGGACCTTGACCGCGGCATCCGCATAAAAACTAACTCTATTCGCGGTGGTCACCTGCAAAACCTGAATTACCGCTATCTGCGCATAGGTAAGGTGAAGGATGCCATTGTGATCAACTTCTATTACGAGGAAGGGGATGTGGGTCAGTTTATGCCTAAACTGGAAGCCATAACCATTGATAACCTACACGTAGTGGAAGCCAAACGGGCGTTTATGATGCGTGGTTATCCACATACGCCGATTACCGGGGTGACGTTAAAAAACATTACCTTCGAATCAGTCGATAAGCCGTCGGTGATTGAAAACGTTGCAGACGTTACTCAGCAAAATATAACGGTGAATGGCAAGCCCTATGCGATTTGATTTATGCAAAGGCGTGATCATAGCGCTGGCTATCCTGCTGAGCTACGGGTGCACTGGTACTGCCATTCAGCAGCAGACTGACTTCGCGGTGAACGCACGGGTTAGCAACATGAATCCGGGTAATATGGTTGCCGATGGACCTGAAATAGTAACCTACTCCACTATTCAGGCGGCGGTAGATGCCGCGCCGAAGGGCGTAGCTGGCTGGACAATTTTTATTGCGCCCGGTACCTATCATGAACGGGTAGTGATTGAGCAGGCGGGTATTCGACTGATTGGCAGTGGTCAGGCTAATACCCGGATCACTTACAACCGCTATGCAGGGCAGTCGGTTGAGCCGGGCAGTGAAGAAACCTGGGGAACATTTCGCACCGCTGTGGTGGAGGTGTTGGCAACGGATGTGAGTTTGTTCGATTTGACCATTGAAAATATTTACGATTACCCGGCGGATGACAGATTGCCCAAGGGCCATCCGGATAAAATACGAGGTACCCAGGCAGTCGCGCTTAAGATTGCCGAGGATGCCGATCGAACGGTATTGCAACGTGTTGCGCTGCTCGGGTATCAGGATACCCTGTATGTGCAGGGAGGGAGAACTTACGTTACCGACAGTGAAATTCGCGGCCATGTGGACTTCATTTTTGGCAACGGTAACGCTTTATTTGAATCAGTAGACATTGTCTCTCGCCCCAGGGCGCATCCGATGACCTATACCGGCTACCTGACGGCACCCAGTACACTGCTCGACCAGGATTACGGGTTTACCTTTATTAACTGCCGTTTGTTGCGTGAGTTGGATGTGCCGGATAACTCGGTTCCGTTAGGGCGCCCCTGGCATCCCACTACCACCTTTGCCGATGGCCGCTATGCGAATCCTTTCGCGGTAGGCAAGTCGACGTTTATCGAGACTTTTATGGACGCTCATATTGCGGATGTTGGCTGGGGATCGATGGGCGGTACGGCAAAAGACGGCAGTCGCAAACGGTTTGATCCCATTGCTGATGCCCGGTTTAGCGAGTCCGGAAGCTATGGACCCGGTGCGGTTATCAGTGATGCCCGCCCGCAGATCAGCCTCAGCAAGCTGGCGGACTATGAAAAGCACCTCATTCTGGGCAACTGGCAACCATCATTGTTGCCATTGAGTCGTTAACAAGCGCTTATTGACTAGCGATTGCCAGCCAGGCAATCGCCCTTCCCCTCTTTAATCTGTAATATCTGAAAAAAATTTCACTTTTTTTTTAACATAGCCCTTGAGTTTATCCGGGTACTCCCCCATTTATCCACGCAGACAAGATTTTACGGCCCTTACAGGCCAATTAGGTAAAGGCTGCATGAACAATCATGCATCCCCACAACACTTAAATTGAATAGTTGAATTATTCAGGAGATTTGAAAATGGCAATTCGTCCTTTACACGATCGCGTTATCGTCAAGCGCGCAGAGCAAGAAAGCAAATCTGCTGGCGGTATCGTATTGACCGGTTCTGCGGCAGAAAAATCGACTCGCGGTGAAGTTATCGCTGTGGGCAACGGTCGCATTCTGGAGAATGGCGAAGTGAAAGCATTAGACGTAAAAGTCGGTGACACCGTTATTTTCAACGACGGTTACGGCGTAAAAACCGAGAAGCTGGACGATCAGGAAGTACTGATCATGAGCGAAAGCGACATTCTGGCAATCGTAGAATAAGAACCGTTTTAACCGAATTAAGAGGAATTAATCATGGCAGCTAAAGAAGTACGTTTTGGTGATGACGCCCGCACAAAAATGCTGAAAGGCGTTAACGTTCTGGCCAACGCAGTAAAAGTAACCTTAGGTCCTAAAGGTCGTAACGTTGTTTTAGACAAGTCGTTCGGCGCGCCTACCATCACTAAAGATGGTGTATCTGTAGCCAAAGAAATCGAGCTGGAAGACAAGTTCGAGAACATGGGCGCACAGATGGTTAAAGAAGTGGCGTCTAAAGCAAACGACGAAGCGGGTGACGGTACTACTACTGCTACCGTACTGGCTCAGTCTATTGTTACTGAAGGCTTAAAATCAGTTGCAGCGGGTATGAACCCGATGGATCTGAAGCGTGGTATCGACAAAGCGGTACTGGCAGCAGTTGAAGAACTGAAAGCGCTGTCTACTGACTGTGCAGACAGCAAAGCCATTGCTCAGGTAGGTACTATCTCTGCAAACTCTGATTCAGAAGTTGGCGACATCATTGCACAAGCAATGGAAAAAGTGGGTAAAGAAGGTGTTATCACCGTTGAAGAAGGTCAGGCTCTGCAAAACGAGCTGGACGTGGTTGAAGGTATGCAATTCGACCGTGGTTACCTGTCTCCATACTTCATCAACAATCAGGAAAGCGGTGCCGTTGAACTCGACAGCCCTTACATCCTGTTAGTAGATAAGAAAATTTCTAACATCCGTGAATTACTGCCTACGCTGGAAGCGGTAGCAAAAGGCGGCAAGCCTCTGCTTATCATCGCTGAAGATGTAGAAGGCGAAGCGCTGGCCACTCTGGTTGTTAACAACATGCGCGGTATCGTTAAAGTAGCGGCTGTTAAAGCACCTGGTTTCGGTGACCGTCGTAAAGCGATGCTGCAAGACATCGCTATTCTGACTGGCGGTACGGTTATCTCTGAAGAGATTGGTCTGGAGCTGGAAAAAGTTCAGCTGGAAGACTTAGGTACTGCTAAGCGTGTTGTTATCAACAAAGATAACACTACCGTGGTAGACGGTGCTGGTGAAGAAGCCGCTATCGACGCACGTTGTGAGCAAATCCGCGGTCAAATCGCAGATTCCTCTTCTGACTACGACAAAGAAAAACTGCAAGAGCGTCTGGCTAAACTGTCTGGCGGTGTAGCGGTAATCAAAGTTGGCGCAGCCACTGAAGTAGAAATGAAAGAGAAGAAAGACCGTGTAGAAGATGCATTGCATGCAACTCGCGCTGCGGTTGAAGAAGGCGTAGTACCTGGTGGTGGTGTTGCTCTGGTTCGTGCGGCTGCTAAACTGGCTGACCTGACTGGCGACAACGAAGACCAGACTCACGGTATCAAGCTGGCTCTGCGCGCGATGGAAGCGCCACTGCGTCAAATCTCTATCAACTCTGGTGCAGAAGCCTCAGTGGTTGTTAACGAGATTAAGAACGGCTCTGGTAACTACGGTTACAATGCGGGCAACGACACTTATGGCGACATGCTGGAAATGGGTATCCTTGACCCAACTAAAGTAACTCGTTCTGCGCTGCAGTTTGCTTCATCAATCGCTTCACTGATGATTACTACTGAAGCTATGATTGCTGAAACGCCTAAAGACGACGCGCCTGCAATGCCTGATATGGGCGGCATGGGCGGTATGGGCGGCATGGGCGGCATGATGTAAGAATCGCCCCGCTTTCCGGGTCATTATAAATCAATGACTTAGAAGCCTATCGAAACCAACTGTGGTACGTTTTGTGTCACGGTTGGTTTCACACTTTTCCCTTAATCTTTTTCTACGATATTCCATCAGCTTCACAATAGCTACCTCTTATCTTTACCTCAATCAAATAAGCTCTGTATGGCTCTCTACGATCACGTAACGTAGACATAAGTCAATGCCTTTCTGTGTCTTAAAGTCTTCTCACAGATTACCTCACGATCTCCTATGAGTACAGGGGGGAGGGGGCGAGGTAATGCCTTTCCTATGCGATTGCGGCGTTCCATGCTTTTCTAAAAAAACGTGTGTTACTTTTGGTCATTTTTTTCGTGTAAGCTGATTATCAAGCGTTAACGAGCAAAGGATTAAGAGTTATGGATGAGAGAATTTTAGAATTTGCAGAGACTCACAAAACTGCTCAGGAAGCGGGTCTATCAGGCCTTTATCGATTCCTGTCATTTTCACTAGATGATGAAGCAATTAGGAAACATGAGGCTACTCTGACTCACGGGTGGCTTTACCACACGACAAGAGAGCACCTAAACGATCCACATGATTTAAACTTTAAAATAAACTGGCCTGCCATAGACGATGAAGCGAGGATTAGCGGTTTCATTGAAGACTTAAAGGTTAGCATAGCTTTATCTAAGGTGACCACACTCCCAGAAGGTCTTACTGTTGGCGACTTGCTAACGGATGAGCAGTATCGAAATCACTTTGAATCACAGTTAAGAGCCCAGTATGCGAAGGCACGAATATGCTGCTTTACGACCAGCAATACTAACCCGTTATTTTGGGCTCATTATGCTCAATCGAACACCGGTTACTGTCTCAGGTTCAAAGTTGGGGATAGTGACAAGAGTATTTTCTCTAATACCAGAAAGATTCATTATTCCAATAATTACCCATCTCTAGAGTTTCCCATTATTTCCAGTAACTTAGTAAGCACTATGAGACCTATCTTAAGGAAGTCGTTGAACTGGGAGTATGAGGACGAATACAGAAGCTTCTTTAGTCCACATTGGCCCTTTCAACTGGAGAATAATGGCGACTCTCTTTCGCTAAGTAATGATGAAATCACAGACGTTTACTTTGGATTAAACATGGGTGAGGCACAAAAGGCAAAGATTGTGGAGCTTGTGTCGAAAGGGCCTTTTAAACCAGAATTTTGGAATTCACAACTGGATGATGGCGACTTTCAGCTAAGGTTTAATAAGTATTAGATGCTGTCTGCCCTTTGTGACCAGTAACACATTGTCGGTCTTCTCTATACTTGATACCGGATCCGGCATGGTACAAAGCTACGTATTCGACCCTACTGATTTAGAGTCAGAAGTCACATTGTTCGACGAGTTTTCGCTGAACTAAAAAAGAGAGCGCAGCACTGCGCTCTCTTACAATAAATACTAAGGCATGTTTAACCAGGCATGCCTTTTTTTGCTTTTCAGCTTATCAACTATTTACCAATAACATAGTCAGCTTTACCGCCTTCGGTAGAGGTAAAAGATCCAGTTTGTCCCTCTAGCGCTTTAATCGTGTCGCACTCAATAATGGTAAAGTGGCTGGATGCAACACCTTGTTGAAATTTTCCTTTGTGGCTTATCACCAATCGGCAAGCCTGATTATCAATAACGCCGTTAATGTATTCAAAGCCACTGAAAGTAGCATCACCGGCAGCACTATAATGCATGTGATAAAAGACCTCGCTGGTGCCTGTTAACTCGCCGCTATAGTGCTGTGAAACTTTGGCAGTATTGAGTTTACTGCCCTGCTCAAAGGTTTTTTCAGTAGCTTCCTGCCAGTCGGTTATCGAAAACACGCCTTGTAGTGTCATGTAAAACCTCTTTGTTATCTATCCTGTTTGAGTTTGCAGGTTACCATTACGGCCGCCTCTGGTATTGTAAAAACACGTCACCCAAGCTTTGGTAAGAGTCTCGATTTGCAATACAGTCATCATCGCGTATCAGGCGTTATGCACCACAGTGACAGTCAAAAGCACTATCGCTTGCGCCGTTATGTGCCAGATGCTCCACTGGCGAACCTTGTTGAACAGTACTGGTTAGTAAACTGGCAGCTGAAAAACGGCCAGGAGCATGTCCAAAGGAATTTGCCTGATCCTAATTTTCACTTAACTTTCGATAACCAGGGGGTAAAGCTTATCGGGCCGGTGAGCAAAGTGTATCACTATCCGATGGCTGCCAGTGGCTTTGTGATAGGCGTAAAATTTAATCCTGGTTCACTTAACGCGTTGTTGGACAGTCCATTAAGCGATTATGTTGATAAGGAACTTTCTGCCAGCAAATATTTCGGCTCAGGCGTGACTGACATTTTTGAAACGGGGGCTGAGGCCCTGACCGACGAAAAGGTTGTATCGGCATTAAACAAGTTCTTAGTCCGCTTTGTAGAGCCGGTTACGGCACAACAAACGCAGGTGGCAAGGCTTTTGGAATACATAAAAAATAGCGGTGAGATTTACACCGTTGCGCAACTGGCGCAGCGCGCTGACCTTTCGGTAAGGACATTACAGCGATTATTTAATCAATATATTGGACTGTCGCCAAAATGGCTGTTGCGTAAATACCGCTTGCATGACGCACTAGAAGAGCTTGAAACAAACACACTGACAATGATTGAGTTGGCCACTCAGCTTGAATACACAGACCAATCGCATCTGATCAGAGATTTCAAGGATATGTTGGGGATGTCACCAGCGCAGTACCTGTCAGACAGGTACGCGCCGGAAGACTCACCCTCTTAATAAGAGTGAATACTAGTCAGCTAATTTGGCTACTGCAGCCTTCAGTTCGGTGATAAGCGCTTCGTCTGTAGCTTTACCGGCCTCTGCATCGAACTTGTCGTAAAAGCCCGGTACTGAAACCGTAGCTTTCACATTCGCTGCATAGAATGGTGCAGACGCCTCTGCCGCAGCTAACACAGATTTCGCACCACTTGGGCCAGGAGAGGTGGCCAGGTATACGGCAGGCTTTTGTTTGAATAACTCGCGGTCGATACGCGTAGACCAGTCAAACAGGTTTTTGTAAGCGGCCGGGTAATGGCCATTATGTTCGGCGTAAGAAATTACAAAGGCATCAGCGTCAGCCAAATCGCTTAAAAATGCTTTAGCGCCCTCAGCCTGGCCAATTTCTTTTTCCAGATCTTCGCTGAACATAGGGACATCATAATCGTTGATATCCAATACTTTTACTTCTGCACCTTCCACCAGACCAGCGGTATAAGTGGCCAGTGCTTTGTTGATGGATGTTGAGCTGTTACTTGCTCCGTAAGCTACAATTTTCATATTTTGCCCCTTGCTAAATTAATCACTGAAACAATAATAAAGGAGCGCAAAAGGGACTTCCATCAGATTAAAACCCCGTTGATATTCGTTTTTTCAGAATGATGTTTACAATCAGGACAAATATTCATCAGTTAAAAGCGAAGACACAAAATCCGATTTCCCTTGTGCGAGGAGCCAGATATGTATGCTAATATTACGCCGTTTTCCAGGGACAGAGCAGTAGTTTGAAAAAGCGCGTTATCTTTCATGTGGGTCCGCCAAAAACCGGCAGTTCGGCAATCCAGCAATTTCTCCATCAACATCGCCAACAACTTTTGGCGTCGGGGGTTTTGTATCCGGCGCACTCGGTTGATGAAAATGGGATCAGCTCCGGCAATGCCAGAGAGGTGTGCTCCGAGGATGCAGAGGGACGTCTGGCGCTTGATCAGCAAAAGTTAACCCGTTTACTGGATGCATTTCAGCAAAATCCCAAAGCCACCATTTTGTTATTAAGCTCAGAGTCGTTTTTCCGAATAGTTGACGATATTACCGAAGCCGTCCCTGCTGCTGAGATTATCTGCTTCTTGCGTAACCCGGTAGAATTTCAGCTGTCGATTTATAATCAGTCCGTTAAACGCCACGGCAATCACAAGCCTTTTACTCCCGGAAAACGCCTTAATCTCGGACAGTGGGAGACTATCTTAAAGGCTGCTAATCAGCTTGAAGACCATCAATTGCATTGCTTTGCCTATA